>JAYXXU010000088.1:0-27597 GCA_036019135.1 Pseudomonadota bacterium
ACTCGTCAACAGCCTGCTTGAACTTCAAATATTCGACCCTGTTTCAACAGGCTGGAATGATTCCAATTCGGCGTATTTTATTGCAGGCAATAGTGAATACAGTCTTGACCAACCCTTAGTGAATCAAGGCACATTCCCGCTCACCAATACAGTTCGGCAGGACTACAATGCATTTTTTGATAGCATTCTTGCCGCACTCCCCAACCTCAACCTGTCGACTGATCAAGTACAAGCCATCACCACCACGATCAGCCGCTGGCGCAGCGCCCTAGATGCACAATCCGAACTGCCATCTCTCACTATTAATGCACAAATCGACCATATTAATAACAACAATATGGATGACCACTGTGCCCTACAAGTCACTGTGGTCTGGCTGGCAGAAATCAATATGTACCTGCCTGTCACCTATGGCACAGCCTATACATGGGGAGTTGATGTGCTTGCGGTGATCTCATCAGGCGATATCTCAAACGCACTGACCGCTCAAACCATCATGTCAATTGGCGTCGAAAAAATCGGCCTAGGCATGGCCTTTGATCCTGAAGGGGTGTTGGCCAGCATCCTGACCACACTGGCATTTGATGTCTATCTCGCCACGATCCACGCGATTGATAAGGCGTCTGATGATGGTGGCAAAGCCTATTTTCCTGCTGTGGTCTCTCAATGTTTTGCACGGCTCCTAGATGCTGTAGTCAGTCCCGCATCAGTCGCAACAACCTCAGTGCCGTTGCCCAGCGCAGGATCGATTGGTCAGATGTGGACAGCCAACTATTCATCATCCTCAATCCTTGAGGATACCGATTACCCTTGGTACAGCACCCAAATCAACGTTCAAAACAATTTTCGCTATAACATCAATCTGCCTGAATTGGGCTGGCTGCCATTCGGGGGTGGCCTGCTCTTAACCTTCAAGGTTGATGTACTCAATCACACCAATGGCTATGCAGCCGTCATGATGATGCTCAGCAATGATGGGACGCTGTTTGGTTGCTCCGCCGCATTACAGCTTGGTGATGACGACACGATTGTTGATGCACCGACCGTGTGGCGCTCCAACCAAACCAATGACCAGTTGATTGATGATTTTACGGGAACGTTATCGGTGCAGGCATATACCAGTGATGGTGCCGAAATCTACTTGCCAACACTTCTGAATAGTGTCATGAAAAACGCGATCAATAACCTTGCTCGGCAGACAAGTCCATGGAGCAGTATTGGACATTCGCCATTGCCCATGATCAATACCTTACAAACCAATGAGTATGACTACGGCAGCCGACCCAAAATCGCCATTACACCAGCAGGTACAGCGCTTGAGCTGCATACTAATGGTAATGACGGGATATTTAGAGATATTTTGGATGTGTCAGGCAGTTCGGTGCAGCCACTCAAGCTGGTCGGCGCGTACCAAGATGGCGAAGACCCTTCAGCAGCCGTGCTATCCGATGGCGTGACCATCGTAGAAGTGCATGGCGGCTATAATAAAAATAAAATGTACTACAACATCATGACTTTAAATGGTCAGACACTGACCAGCGTCACCAGCAGTGGCAGCGATTATGACAAAGGCGAAAACCCTTGTGTCGCTGCATCATGTGTCAATGGTGTAGATCGTATCTTTGAAGTTCACCGTGATGCTTCTGCCACCTCCATCAAACTGTACTACAACACAGCGACATGGAATGGCTCTAGCCTCACATGGAATGATGAGGGCAGCAATCGTCAGTATGATTCGGGCGAATATCCAACGATTGCCTTTGCCACCAACCAGACCACACTGATCGAAGCGCATGCCACCAAACCGATTAATACGATCTTTGATGGGGGTAATGTGATTGACAGTATTATTTGGGTGAGGGCGGGCACAACAACGGCATCCAGTGTGTCGTTTTCGAACAGTAGTAACATCATGAGCGGGACAACCCCAACCCTCGCCGTCCGCACGGGGGATACTGTGGTGATTTTTGCATCATTGAATGGTTATCTGGTCTATAGCATCGGCAAACTGAATGGCACGTATATTCAGTGGACGATCTGCGGACAACGCTGGGCAAAAGGCCAACGGCCAGGTCTTGGCCGACGCAGCGATAACAAGCTCATCTTGGTCTATGAAAACACCGCGGTATCTGGTGGACAAATGTACGGGGCGCTACTCGATCTCAACGTACCGCCAGGCTTCAATGTGGCCTAACCATTTTAGACTGACCCCCTAAAACAACGCCAATCGAATGATTGGCGTTGTGTTGGGTTACTGTAGATGACAGCCCCATCTTCAAACTCGCCTCAATCAAGCAATCCAAATCACCGTCTCGTACCGTCCCCGTATTGGATGCTTTAACTAAGCTCCGTGCTTATAACGTCGGATAGTCGGTATAACCCACTGAACCACTACCATAAAAAGTTTGAGGATCAGGCGTATTCAGTGCTGCATGTTGAGCAAATCGTGCAGGCAAATCTGGATTGGCAATAAACTTTATCCCAAACGCCACTGCATCGGCATAACCTGAGTCAATCGCGGCTTCGGCCTGTGCCTGCCCAAATTTTTCGTTGGCGATATAGATGCCGCCGAATTTGGCTTTAATCACACCTGCCAAACTATCATCGGCCTGATGCTCACGCGTACAAATAAACGCGATCTGGCGCTGGCCTAACTGCTCTGCCACATACCCAAAGGTTTCGGCTGGATTAGCATCGCCCATATCATGCGCATCACCACGCGGCGCAAGATGTACTCCCACCCGATCTGCCCCCCAGACCGCGATACAGGCATCGGTGACTTCCAGTAGTAAACGCGCGCGATTTTCTAAGCTGCCACCGTACTGATCCGTGCGCTGATTGGTCGAGCTTTGCAAAAATTGATCGAGCAAATAGCCATTTGCCCCGTGCAATTCTACCCCATCAAAACCAGCTTTCTTGGCGTTTGCTGCACCCAAGCGATAGGCTGCGACAACCTCAGCAATTTCGGCAGTCTCTAAAGCGCGCGGCGTGTCATAGGATTTTTTCGGACGTAGCAAGCTCACATGACCCGCAGGCTGAATCGCACTGGGCGCAACGGGCTGCTGACCATTGAGATAACTCGGATCAGAAATCCGTCCGACATGCCACAGTTGCAGCACGATGCGACCACCCGCTTGATGCACCGCATCGGTGACCAGCTTCCAGCCTTCGACCTGTGCATCTGACCAAATACCGGGTGTATTGGGATAGCCAACACCCATCGGTGTGACTGAGGTCGCCTCACTGATGATCAGACCCGCACTGGCACGCTGCGCGTAATACTCAGCCATTAGTGCATTCGGTACACGGCCGCTACTGGCACGGCAACGTGTGAGTGGTGCCATAATAATACGGTTCGGCAGCGTCAATGCACCGACCTGTAAAGGATTGAATAAGTTAGACATGCAACCTCCTAGCACGCAATGCTTGGCCTTGCGCGTGATAAAACAACATCGAAAAAAGTCTTATAACTCGGTCTGCAAATGTGCGACAAAAGCCTGAATCGTGGCTTCATTACGCTGAAAAAAACACCATTGCCCAACTTTTCGACAGGTGATCAACTCAGCTTTTTGTAGCACTGCCAAGTGATTCGAAATCGTTGATTGCGATAATCCAGCGCGCTCATCAATCTGACCTGCACACACCCCAAGGCTATGCGGTAGCTCCTGCGTCGGAAAAAACTGCTCAGGCGATTTTAACCACAGCAGAATCTCAAGTCGCACAGGGTTAGACAGTGCCTTTAGGATTAGCTCAACGTTCATCATCACCCTCACATTTGCATGGAATCAGCATAGTGAATCAGCCGACGTTTGAATATAGCTTTTTACAAAACTATATATCTATTTTTTTCGATATAAAAAACCTAACATCTAACAGGAGAAGGATGCCCTCTCCTGTTGGGAGAGGGCTGGGTTAAAAAAATCACAACCCCATCTTTAAACTCGCCTCAATAAAGCGATCCAGATCACCGTCTAACACTGCACCCGTGTTGGAGTTTTCCACACTGGTGCGCAAGTCTTTGATCCGCGAGTCATCCAATACATACGAGCGAATCTGACTGCCCCAGCCGATATCCGACTTGGTGGCTTCTAGCGCTTGCGCTGCTTCAGAGCGTTTTTGCATTTCAAGCTCATACAGCTTGGCACGCAGCATTTTCCATGCCCGATCACGGTTGGCATGTTGGCTGCGCTCGTTTTGACAGGCCACCACCGTATTGGTCGGGACGTGGGTCAAACGCACCGCAGAATCGGTTTTGTTAATGTGCTGACCACCTGCACCTGACGCCCGATAGGTATCGGTGCGAACATCGGCGGGATTGATGTCGATTTCGATGTTGTCATCGACTTCAGGCGACACAAACACTGCACTAAACGAAGTATGCCGACGATTGCCACTGTCAAATGGTGACTTACGCACCAAGCGATGTACGCCTGTTTCGGTACGCAACCAGCCATAGGCATATTCACCTTCAACCCGAATGGTTGCACCTTTAATCCCTGCGACCTCACCGTCCGAGATTTCCATGATTTCGGCTTTAAAGCCGTGCCGCTCAATCCAGCGCAAATACATGCGCAGCAGCATCGATGCCCAATCTTGTGCTTCCGTCCCACCTGAACCTGACTGAATATCAACAAAACAATGGTTTGGATCCATCGGATTAGAAAACATGCGGCGGAATTCTAGTTTGCCAATGTCCGCTTCAGCGGTATCCAATTCGGCCTCTACATCGGCCAACAGGCTGTCATCATCGGCTTCAACGGCCAAATCCAACATGGCTTGTGCGTCATCCAACTGCTCAGTCAGGGTATCCAATACCCCCACGCTGTTTTCCAACTCGCCTTTTTCTTTGGCCATTTTTTGTGCGCGGGCTTGATCGTTCCAAATGTTTGGATCTTCTAGCTCACGCAGCACTTCTTCCAAGCGCTCTTTTTTCAGATCGTAGTCAAAGATACCCCCGAAGCGTCGTACCACGCTGACGGAGATCTTTTAACCGATTGACGTATGGGTTAATTTCCACGATATACACTCAACAGTTAGGCTAAAACGGCGGCGATTTTAACATATTCACCAACAGGCAGGAAATTTGCGACGGCCTCCGTGTGCGATGATCGCGCACAGTAATTCAATGATTGAGTGAGTGTGATGGAGTTTTTGTTTTTGGGTACATCCGCAGGCACGCCGACCCGAACCCGTAATGTCACGGGTCTTGCTCTGCGCAAAAAAAATCAACGGGCATGGGTACTGGTTGATTGCGGCGAAGGGACACAACATCAGGTCTTAAAAACTGCGCTCAGCTTAAACAGCTTAAGCACGATTTGCATTACCCACGTGCATGGTGATCATTGCTACGGTTTACCTGGTATTTTGGCCAGTGCGGGCATGGGCAAACGTCAAGCACCACTCACTGTCATTGCCCCACGCGCCATCCAAGAATGGTTTGAGACCACCCGCCAATTGACCGATCTATATCTGTCATATCCAGTTGAGTTCGTCGCAGTCGAAGACATGCAGGAGGCTTGGGTGACCGAGGATTTTGTGATCAGCACACACCCTCTGTCGCATCGCGTACCATGTTATGCCTATCAATTCACTGAGCGCCCAACCAACACACGGCGCTTAAACGTGGCCAAGCTGACCGAAGCACAGATTCCCAGCGCACCCTACTGGCGACAACTGCAACAAGGTGAAAATCCACAACTGCCTGATGGTCGAACACTACTGGCGGACGACTATTGCCTTGCCTCGCCGCCTGCGCGTCAAGTGGTGGTGGCGGGTGATAACGATACACCTGCATTGCTGCAAGCCGCCTGTCAGGATGCACAATTGTTGATTCATGAGGCCACTTATACAGCCGAAGTCTCCGCCAAAGTTGGCGAGTTTCCACAACACAGTGATGCTGCACGCATCGCAGCTTTTGCTGAGTCTGTGGCGCTACCACACTTGATTTTAACGCATTTTAGTAGTCGTTATGCCCCCGAGGGCTGTCCGTCCCCGAGTCTGGATGACCTTGCCAACGAAGCGGCCATGCACTATCACGGCACGCTGTTTTTGGCACACGATTTTGATCAATTTAGTTTAGACTCAGCGGGAGCAGTGACACGATCTGATACACTGCCGACGACATTGCCCTAATCTAATGGCTCTACCCTCAACATTACAACTCAATCCAACAGGTGTCCCGTGGACGTCATGCAAAGTCTCTTGATCATTGCCATTTTGGTCTGTGCCAGCGCATTCTTGTCGATGTCCGAAATCGCATTGGCCGCAGCCCGTAAAATCAAACTTAAGTTGATGGCTGAATCTGGTGATCCCAGCGCCAGTAAAGTACTTGCCTTACAAGACCAACCCAGTGGTTTTTTTGCGGCATCACAAATTGGTCTAAATGCAGTGGCGATTTTGGGTGGGATCTTGGGTGAGGCAGCCTTTACACCCTACTTTGCCGAGATGATTGGTTATATCTATCAAGGCAGCGCCCTCAATACGATTGCCTTTGTTTGCTCGTTTGTGTTCGTCACGCTGCTGTTTATTTTGTTTGCCGATCTGATGCCCAAGCGATTGGCGATCACTTCACCCGAAAAAGTCGCCACCACGTTAATCAACCCACTGCTATTTTTCACCTCGTTATTCAAGCCTTTGACTTATTTGATTAATGGTCTCAGCAATTTGATTTTTCGGATTTTTAAAATCAATACCATCCGCGATGATCAGATTACTTTTGATGATGTATATGCCGTGGTCGATGCAGGCGCACAAGCTGGTGTCCTCCAGCAACAAGAGCATCATCTGATTGAGAACGTGTTCGAACTAGAATCTCGTACGCTACCGTCCTCCATGACCCCACGCGAGCAGGTGGTGTTTTTTACCTTACAAGAAAACGAAGCCGCCATTCGGGAAAAAATCGCGGCCTACCCGCACTCGAAGTTTTTGGTCTGCGATCATGTGATTGACCGTGTGGTCGGCTATATCGACACCAAGGATTTGCTGGTGCGGATTTTGAACAACCAGTCTTGGTTGCAAATGAACGAAACAACACTCCGAACAGCGTTGATTGTGCCTGATACATTGACCCTGTCCGAACTGTTGGATCGCTTTAAGAGCAGCCGTGAAAACTTCGCCGTGGTGATCAATGAATACGCCTTGGTGGTGGGCATTATCACCTTAAATGATGTGATGAGTACCGTGATGGGTGATTGGTTCAGCACCGCCATTGAAGAGCAGCAAGTGGTCAAACGTGACGAAAACTCATGGCTCATTGATGGCGGCACACCGATTGAAGATGTCAAACATGCGTTAAATATTGACGAACTGCCCGACGAGGAAAACTACGAAACCGCAGCGGGCTTTATCATGTATATGTTACGCAAAATCCCCAAGCGCACCGATTGCGTGGCGATTTATGGTTTTAAGTTTGAAGTGGTCGATATTGACCATTACAAAATCGACCAACTGTTGGTCACGCGCAGCGATAACACCTCAACTGCGCCCGAAACGGTTGATTAAGCAAAAATACTAATTGTCTGCCGACTGATGGCGACCAAACGCCCTGCCGCATCCCAAATGTGGGCTTCGGTGTGCGCATAACCCGCATCAGCCGCATCGGTACGCACCGCATAACGCCAAAAATCCGCAGCACTGTAGCCGACGGGTTGCTGAATCCATTCTAACGTCCAACACAAGCTACTGGCTGGGGCAGGTTGTTTAAACATCGGCAACACCGCTGGTGGCCACGCATCAATCAAACCAAACACATGCGCCAAACCAAACTCAGGCAACGACTGATCTTGATAACGCATCCATCCTGCAAAATCTGGCCGCGTTGCCCCGACAAATGGCGGTTTGCCTTTGGCCCAGCGAATATCAAGATGCTGAAAAAACTCAGGCATCATACCTGCAATATAGGGCATCTGCGGCACATCCAACGGCGCTGCCGCCTTAAACTCAGGGGCAGCATGGATTGGCTCAACCTGAATGCCTGACTCACGCGGCAGCCCAAAACTGGCCAGCAACACGGCCACCACATGCCCTGCTTGCATCAAACGTGCTTCGGCTTGGGTGGCGGACTTGCCACTGCGCAACACCTCTGCACTTAACGTCGCTTGGCCTGCCAATGCTGGTGCAACAAACGACACCGTCGCCGAGCGTAACACCTGCGCTGCCCCCACCCGACCGATCAAGTGACTGACCAAAATCGCTGCAATCAACCCGCCGTAAGTGGCGCGACCCTGCCCCCATGTGTCGGGAATCTGAATCTCGCTGTGCTGCTGTGCGGCCTGTAAAACCTGATGTAACTGACTCATTGATTTTGACCCTCTGCAAGATTGCGATGGCGCGCTCGACTCACATCGCTTGTGCATCTGATTGCAACACCGCATCGGTGGGCGCTCAATGGCACAATCGCCTGCAATCAGCAGATGACTGCGTCGTCATGGTCACTGTATTATGCAATTTTGGTCGATTGGACGCGCGGGCAGTGCTTGCAACATCTCCGCCAAGGGCAATGCAGGCTGGTGCTCCATCCAATCAAACAACTGGTGATAAACTGCCAGATGCTCGCGCGCCCACTGAAGCGCTGCGCGTAACTCGCGTGGATGACGACAGACAGGAATAGGCAATCCTGACATTGCAATCAGACCTTCGATTTTATGGGTGTTGCCCGCCAGCACCACAAACGGCGTTCGCGCCCGACAGGCGGCATACATCGCATGATGTCGACCCGTCACCAACAGCTCTGCTGTTTTGAGACTATTGACCAAGCTCGACCAACTCATCTGGCGCATATCAATATACGGCTGGAAACTCCAAAAACCCTTGGTCACCCGCACAAAATCCTCAAACTCTGGCGAATAAAAATCCGTTACGACCCACTGCTGCTTAAAATCCGTTATCGGGGCATTAGATCGCACTTCCGCCCAATATGAACAATCCAAATATACAGGCGCATCTCGCCCTACCTCCTGCTGTAACGCCATCTGACTCAAAGGTTCACGCAACGTCACCTGATCCAACTGGTGAATCAAGGCTTGATCAGCCGCACCGTTGTCTTGCCAGACGGTATTCAACAGCAACACAGGCTTGGCTTGCTGCTTGGCGGCTTGCATGGCTTGAGTTTTTTTATGATAGGCATTCGAACGATGATGCATCGAACCTTCACCATTCACCACCAACACATCATATGCGGCCTGTTGATCAGACTCTGGAATCAGGCGACCCACACGCAGGATCTGCTGCGTGAGATAGTCAGACACCGCTGCACAGCCACAATGGTATTTGCGATGATCACCGATCAGCTTAATCCGTAATGGCGCTGAAGCCAGCGTCTGAACAGCAAGCTGTTGTCCTGTCAACCGCTCAAACACCTGCACCTCTTGTTGCCAATCGTGATGGAGCAACGGTTTGGACTGTTCAAAATAATGCGACGACTTGGCCTGCTCCCCGATCTGATCCACAAATGCAAAACCATAATAATCCACAGGGTGTGCTGCTTTTGCACGGATACTGGACAAAATCGATGCAACAAATAGCCCCGAACTGGGGATACGGCGCATCTGTTGGAGAGTAGGCAGATAATGCTCGACAGGGTAGCTGGCCACCTGATAGCCCTGTGCCAACAACTGTACGATCAAATCCCAATCCCGAAAGTACGCAAAAAACGACAGATACGACACCACAATCACAGGCGCACCGCTGATCTGAGCAGCGGTACATTTATCGCGTAGGGCAGTAATCGCTTGAACCTCAACATCAACCTTTGAACCATAGTCTGCGACATAGGGCACAGCGACTGAATACCGATTGAATCGAATCACTGTCTGATGTTGATCAATCAGGATGCCTCGACCTTGCCCAAACTCACTGGCAGCATTCCCAACCACTGCAATCTGGTGGTGGGGATCGGCCAGTTGCTCAAACCATAACTGCTGCGTCATTTGCTGGACGGATTGCTCAGCCGCCAGCATCACATCCGCTTGCACCTGTCTGGCATGATCTTCTGCCAATGCAGGGGTCTGTTGCACCAACCATGCAAGCGCGGGACAAGGCAATGGCATCTGCTGTAGCTGTGCTGACCAATCGCTGAGATGCGCCGCCACACGCTCCAGTCGATTTGTGGCGCGATGCAACCACAAAAGATTACAGCCAATCAAAAACACCGACCAATAGGTAGCCAGTTGATCGTTGGACAAGCGCAACAATAGTCGCTCATACTGATCCATCAGCATCACCGTCGCGCCCTGCCATTGCAACATCAGGCTCAGTGCAGGCTCCATCACCTCAAATGCCGTATCTGTCTGCTGAATCACCTGCTCGGCCAGCGCCAATACCGCAACCGCAAAAATTCCCTTCTGACTACAGATCTGTAATAACTGCACTAGCCATGCTTGCCGCTCATACACAGATTGACGCTGATACAGACGTAACAACACATCGACCAGTGTTTCCCATGCACCCAAACGCAGCAGCCCATTGACCAACATGTGCAGGGTCTTATGCATCATTGGGGAAGGTTTTTGCAAAAACTGCGAGTCCGCTGCTAAACCCGCCAGCAACGCCGCGGATGCTTCCTCAAAACGACTGGCATAAACCAAAGCTCGCACGCCATCCAGACGGTCTTGCTGAGCCAATGTTCCCGCACGCTGTTGGGTCATGTAGCGCTCAACAATCAGCGCCAAAATCTGTTGGGCAACCTGCTGCCGCTTACTTTTGCGTAATACAATCGCCCAGCGCATCAACTCACGATTGGGTATCGGCACGGACAATAACTGCCGTACTACCTGCTCGAACCACACCCAGTCCGCCTGCTGCTCGGCCTCAATCAGTTGCTGTTGTAGATGCGCAATATGCACCTGATCCATGTCTAATTCAGTCGCCGTCTGGGTAGGCAGGTGCTGCATCATGTGTCCGTCCTCAAGTGATGTCTCGCGCAGGACACATCTTCGCGCACGCGCACGCCTAGGGCAATCTTTTGCACCATCACCTGATACGGTTACTGCCTGTTGTTATTCATGTAGAACCGCATACAGCGCACGTGCCGTCATCCGACCAATGCCTTTCACGCCTGCGATCTCGTCTTCCGAAGCACTGAGCAATCCTTGCATCCCGCCAAAATGCGCCAATAACTCGCGACGGCGTTTTTCGCCTAGATTTGGAATCATTTCCAACACCGAACCCGCCCGACGCTGATCACGTTTGGCACGGTGCTTGGTGATCGCAAATCGATGTGCCTCATCCCGTATCTGTTGAATCAAATGCAATGCCTTATCATCACTGGCCAGATTCAAACTACGGCCATCGGTAAAGTGCAACGTTTCCAAGCCCGCTTTACGTCCTTCACCTTTAGAAACACCCAGCATAAACGGCGCAAGCTTTAGTTCAGCCATTACCGCCATCGCACTGCTCAACTGCCCCTTACCACCATCAATCAAGATCAAATCAGGCAACGGCTGTTTGCTATAACGCCGATGCAGGGCATGGCGTATCGCTGCATAGTCATCCCCGCCCGTAATCTCAGCAATCGCATATTGGCGATAATCGCGCTTGCGCATCCCACCTTGATCGAACACCACGCAGGAGGCAATCGGCGCTTCGCCCATAGTATGACTAATGTCAAAGCACTCAATCCGATCCACCGATTGACCCAATACCGCTTGTAGCACACGGTAGCGCTCTTTGACCTCCAGATGATTGGCCAGCTTGGCTTTGAGCGCACCTTCTGCATTCATCACCGTCAGCGCCAACCACTCCGCACGCGTTTCGCGCACCCGCTGCTTGATGCTGACGCTCTGGCCAAACTGCTGCGCAAGCGCTGCTTGCAATGCGGCCTGATCAGGCAGGCTGACATTCACAATCAACTCTTCGGGCAAATCATCCGCCACCTGAAAATAAAACGACGCCATAAATGCCGACAACACCGACCCTGCATCTTCTTGCATGTCGAGATCAGGAAAAAAACTCTTACCACCCAACAAACGTCCGCCGCGCACATTCATCACCTGCACACAAACCACGCCCGCCTGCTGAGCAATCGCCAAAATATCGGCCTCACCGCGCACGGTATACACTGCTTGCTGCGCCTGAATTTCCCGCAGCATGCTCAACTGATCGCGATACAACGCCGCCTGCTCAAATGCCAACTGCTCAGATGAGACCTCCATCATCCGAATCAATTTTTGATTCAGCTCACCGCTTTCACCCTTTAAAAATTTCACGGTATGCTCAACGTCTTGGGCATATTCCTCGGGCGACACCAACCCCACACAAGGCGCACGACAACGCTTGATTTGATACTCCAAACACGGCCGCTTGCGCTGGGCAAAAAAACGATTATCACACTGCCGCAACATGAACATTTTTTGCAGCATCAGCAGGGTTTCGCGCGCACTGGTCGCACTCGGATAAGGGCCAAAGACCTTGCCCGCTTGATGGTTACGCTTGCCACGCCCAACCGCCAATCTGGGATAGGGCTGATCGGCGGACAAATACACATACAGATAGGATTTATCATCGCGCAACAAAATATTGTAAGGCGGCTTATATTGCTTAATCAGGTTTTGTTCCAGCAACAACGCTTCGGTTTCGCTACGCGTGACCATGGTTTCGATATGACGAATCCGTGCCACCAAAGCACGCGTTTTGGGATGTTCAATGGTTTTGACAAAATAACTAGAGATACGATTTTTAAGGTTTTTTGCCTTGCCAATATACAGCAACTCGCCCCCCTCGCCCAGCATGCGATAAATCCCAGCTTGGTTGGGTAACGTGGCTAAAATCGCTTTGAGATGAATCCGAATCTCATCAGACGTGGTGCTGGCAGACAGCTTGGTATCGGGCGTATTCATTGCAGCAATATGTGGTTTATTTTAGCCAAAAACAAGCCAACTTGCGTCACACAGCAAAAGCTGGCTCAATGCCATCATCTGTATCAAGCAGCGACAGCTCATGCAACTCTACCGTCCGATTGGCCTCACTGAATTGAGGCTGATTGCCCAGCAAGACTGGCGTGCCTTTCCGCCACGTTTAGAATGGCAGCCAATCTTTTATCCTGTACTGAACGCGACTTATGCTCGCCAAATTGCTGAACGCTGGAATACGCCAGACGAGTTCTCGGGCTATTGCGGTTTTGTCACCGAATTTGAGGTCGATGATGCATTTATCTCCCGCTATCCTGTACAAACAGCAGGAGACGCTGCCGTACACCTAGAGCTATGGATTCCTAGCGAAGATATGGCACTGTTCAATCAACATCTGATCGGTCAAATTCGGGTGATTGAGGCTTTTTATGGTGAAAAATTCATTGGTGAGATTGACCCCATCACCCAATTGCCGATGCTGTAACTGCCCCATTATGCCCGCCGATAGGTCATCACCTTGCCTTTAAACAGATGCTGCTCGAACTGTGCCAATGTCGAGCGCGTCATGCTGTACACGTAGCCCAGCGCCTGCATATCGCGGGTAAACTCCCGCTGCTGACGACGATTGGGATCAACAATAATCACCTCAACCCCAGCCCGAGAATGCCGATCAATAAACCCCGATAACAACGCAGGATGATTCGGCTCGTACAGCACATCACTGCCAATAATCAGATCAAACAAGCCCAACTCAGGTTGTCGTTTTTCCCAGTCACACTGCACAAACGAGAGCGGCAACATCTGATTCAGATCAATATTTTTGGACAAGAACTCCCCCGCAATCGGATGATAATCGCTGGCGGTCATATCCATACCACGCCGATGAATCACCAAGCTCGCCAAGCCTAAACCACAACCCAACTCTAGTACGCGTAGCCCATGCAACTCATGCACTTGCATCAAATCGGCCAGTACCCGACCTGATGGCCACAACGTCCCAAATAATGGCCATGTTGAAGACGAAATCCCCGCTTGCACGGCTAAGCCCTCTGGATCAAAAAACTGTTGCTTATCTTTGAGTGAACGAATCTGAAATACATCCGATCCCACACACACGGTATGGGTTTGGGTCTCAAGCGCTGACCCGATCATATGAATAGGCGACATAACGTACTCGATAATAGAAAAATGAATGATGAGCACGTCAGGAGATGCAGCGTTTAGGCAGGATCACCTGTCTAAAAATACGACTGCTGAGATGGTTCAACCCACATGGATCAAAACACACACCCACGAAAAAGCATGAGCGCTGCTTTAGCAAAAGATAAAATATACCGTCTGGTAGTGTACAGGATTATCAAGACAGTGTAAGGGTTTCCAACGGGGGGCAAAAAAACCAGCCCGTAGGCTGGCGAATGAAAAATCATGCCGAATAATTCAGCCTTAGCAATTCATTTAGCCCTTAAGATGCCCGTTGTTCAAGGCTTTGAAAATTGGGTGGCCGATGATGCAAATGATCATGCCCGACAATAACCTCATGAATCTGCGCCACAAAAGCGGGCATATCCTCTAGTGTGCGGCTGCTAATCAAATCATGGTCAACACAAACCGCCTGATTAACCACCTGCGCGCCCGCATTGGTCAAGTCATCTTTGATCGCTGGATGCGCAGTCATCGTCCGACCGCGCACCAAGCCACAAGAAACCAAGACCCAAGGCGCATGACACATCACAGCAGTCGGCTTATTGGCACGAAAAAACGCCCGTACAAACTGCTGCACCTCCAGATTGGTGCGTAAAAACTCTGCATTCATCAATCCACCAATCATCACCAAGGCATCATAATCAAATACCCGTGCGTCTTTGAGCAACAGATCGGCTTGCCAATGATCACTCGGCTGGCCGTCGATTCGCCCTCGCACCAACAAATGACGTGCTGCAATCAATTCCAACCGATGCCCGTGTGCATCCAGCGCATGCTGTAGCTGCCGCCATTGCATTTGCTCGACATCGGTATCCACTAGTACAGCGATATTGGCCATGATCCACCTCGCTAAAGCCGTGTTATTGTTATCACCCGAGCCATCAAAGCTCCAACTTCATTTTGCCAGATCCACACCAAATTTTTGATTATTATTTAATCAATTTGGATGTAAAATCGTCGAGATTTGGTGTCATTGCCTTGTCATTTTTGGCCAAAAGTCGCACAATTTTCAGGTCAAAAAATTCACGCAAAAAACCAGCCGCATGGGGCTGGTTGTGGTGAGTATTCGTGCGTATTTAGCTTGACTAAACTGACTTGCCAAACTCAGCTTTCATTTTGGCAATCAACGCGTCTTTATCTTGCCAGACCTGATTAACCCAGCCTTGAAAGCGCTGACGAAACTCAGGGTCGTTCTCATAGTCACCATCTCGCATCTCACGCGGAATGTCCTGCACCTGAATATCGACAACGATTTTGGGAGTGCGCCCTGCCAAAAAATCCAAATAGCCGTTCTTGCCTTCTGGATAAACAATCGTGACATTGAGTAACGTCTGCAAACTATCAGCCAGCACACTGAGCGCATACGATGCGCCTGCTGAACGTGGCTTGAGTAGGTTTTGATATGGTGACTGCTGTTGCTCATGTTTGACGGGCGTAAAACGTGTGCCCTCCAAAAAGTTCATAATACTGACAGGCGAGCCTTGCAGCTTTTTACAGCGATCAATCGTGGTTTGCTTATCTTTGCCTTTAAGCTCTGGTTTTTTGGCCAGTTGCTCTTTGCTGTAGCGCTTCATAAATGGAAAATCCAGCACCCACCAGCACAGCCCCATGATCGGTACCCAGATCAGCTCCTGCTTTAAGAAGAACCGAAAAAATGGAATCTTCCGATTAAGGACTTTTTGAAGCACCATGATATCTGTCCAACTCTGATGGTTGGCGACCAGTAGATAAGATTTTTGTGGGTCGAGTTGCTCTAGGCCACGAATGTCATATTCGGTATTTTGAGTGGCATCCAACATGGCATTATTATTGCCGATCCAGCGTTCAGCGATGCCGACTGCCCACTGTTTGCTCTTGGCTTGAACAGTGGGATTGGGGATAGCACGCAAAAACGCGGTACTAAACAATGCGGGGGCAAGCGTGACGGTATTGCCGAACAGCAAGGTGCTATTCAATGCCAACTTTGCATCAGAGGGTAAGGATTTCAAGCGCATATCATGTGGCCTCTTGTTGCAGCGCACAACGTCGCTGCTCATCTTAAAATACAACTGTATATTAAATCATCGCCCAAGAACAGGCATGCACAGCATGATGGCTCAAACGGATCAATCGTCCAAGCCCAGCCGATATCCTCAATGCACCTTTTGCGCGGATGACTTACTCCAAAAAGTTCAGCTTACCCATCTGGTATCGCACGGCTTCTGGCATCCGCTTACTAAACGCTGCGATGATCTGATTCACGACCTTTGGAGTGATAACTGGCTTGCCCGACTCGACCGCAGCAATCGCGGCACGGACAACCTCTTCGACATCGCCCCATAAAAAATTTGGAATTTTAGCAGCTTGCTCAGAGACTTGCATCGTCTCATGAAACTCAGTATGGGTAAAACCAGGGCACAGTGCAGTAACATGAATACCATGCGGCTTGACCGCCATATCCAGCGACTGACTAAAACTCAGACCATATTGCTTGATGGCACTATACATCGTACCACGACCTGGTGGCGCAAACGCTGCCAGCGAGGACACATTGATGATACGACCAAACCCCTGTGCTTGCATGTGCGGCAATACCGCATGACACAGCTCAGTCAAAGCATTCACCATCACCTGTAATTGGGCTTGTACGACCAAGAGACTCTGCTCGGTGAAGCCTTCTTTGGGGGAGTAGCCTGCATTATTCACCAAAATATCAATTGATAACTCTTCGCCAGCAATTTCATCCATCAGCTCAGCCACCGCACCTACTTCTGACAGATCACAAGCAATAGCCCACATGCTTTGTGAATGCTGGGTCTGTAGTGTATCAATTAGTGCTTGCAGCCGATCCAAACGCCGCGCCACCAGTATTAATTGATAGCCCTGTGCGGCATATTGACGGGCAAACTCTGCCCCTAACCCACTCGATGCACCCGTGATCAGCACGGTTTTTTGAGAATTCATGGTCTAGCTCCACTGGTGACCCACAATCATTAAGCACCGACTGTAGCATGAGTTTTGGCACAGATTGCCCTATAAAAATATGGTTGTGCTTCAGCCATAATATGCTTAATCTAAGGACGGCTTTATAAAAGCCAATAATCCTAAATACGGAGCTTTACAATATGATGAAGAAAATCGCCGCTATCGCAATCCTCGCCGCCAGTGCAACCACCGCTATGGCAGACGCAGACATCGGCTGTGGATTCGGCACTCAGGTCTGGGAAGGCCAATCAGGTGTGATTCCAAAACTGTTCGCAGGGACAACCAACGGTATTTCTAGTAACCAACTGCTCGGTATTACCTTTGGCTCATTGGGCTGTGGTGGTTTTGATAAGCCAATCACTGCACAAGACCGCGTCAACCAATTCGTTGATGGCAATGCTGAAGCATTGGCACGCGACATGGCAGTTGGCCAAGGTGAGTCACTGAATGTATTGGCTGAATTGATGGGCGTTGCTGATCAAGACAAAGCGCATTTTTTCCAAACTGCCAAAGCTAACTTTGCTGACATCTATGCACCAGCCAACCAGACCACAGGTCAGGTGATTGCTGCAATCCAGCAAGTTGTTGCACAAGACAGCACCCTGCAAGCTTACCTGTAAGCTTCGCTGGACAGTTTATCTGTCTGTAGACCTCATGTCATTTGGCATGAGGTTTTTTCAATTGTAGATAGCGAAAAATAGCGAATCCTTTCATGAAAGTTGCACCCCTTCAGCACCCAACAACAAAAAATTACCGCCCATCCCGCGTCTTGATGACTAGTTTGATGTGCTGCGGTTTATATCTGCTAAATACTGTCGCCCATGGCGCACCAATTGCTGCTGAACAACTACTGACACAGGCCACACAACAACAGCTTGCCACGCATCCTGAATGGCGGCGTTTACTCTATTTTTCGGCCACCAAACCCCAAACGGGCGATGATCATAGTCAAGTCACACAAACCGAGTTTTTTAATGCAACGGATGGCAGAACCAATCCAGCCGCCGAACTGGCAGCAACCTTACAAGGTCTATTGCAACCTGTTACACAGGCTGACCAATCGGTAGCCTGTCGTTTTCCAGCGCGTCGGGCATGGCTAGCGGATCAATTGGGCATTGACGCCGATCAGGCTTTTCCAGCCGCCAACTGTCCAATTTATCAGCGTTGGTATGGGGAGGTTCGACCACATCAAACCACGATTATTTTTGCGACGGATTTTTTGAATAATCCTTCCTCAATGTTTGGACACACCTTGCTGCGGATTGACTCTGAACCCAGCCCGAGCAAAGCCTTGGTCTCGTACGCGATTAACTATTCGGCACAAACAGCGACCGAAAACAGCATTGGCTTTGTGTGGAAAGGCTTAACAGGTGGCTATGACAGCGCGTTTTCATTGATGCCATATTTTGAAAAGGTGAAAGAGTACGGTGATTTAGAAAGCCGCGATTTGTGGGAATACACCTTAAACTTTAGCCCAGCCGAAACAGAACGCTTGGTACAGCATGTTTGGGAAATGCGGCATGTGAAATTTCCCTATTATTTTTTGAGTGAAAATTGCTCGTACGCCCTGCTCGGTTTGCTGGATATTGTGCGGCCAAGCTTGAACCTACAAGCTGATTTTCCCGCGCATGTGATTCCTGCCCAAACGGTGAAGGCTCTAGCTGCCCATCCCGACCTGATTGCACAGACCACCTATCGGCCTGCGCTTGAGACGCAACTGTTCGATCAAGCCCAACAACATGGCGCGGCACTAGCCAAAACCGCACACCAACTGGCGGATGATCTGACCACGCCAATCACACAACTGAGCGCAGAGGATCAAGCTAAAGTACAAGAAATGGCCTACGATGATTTATACTTGCGCTTCCTCGCTCGTAAAGTTGATAAAGCCCCCGCCCAAACCCGTTTACGCCAGTTGTTGGTACAGCGCAGCCAAAACCCTGCACCCGCTCAGCGTCAACCCGTTGCGACACCTGCGGTGAATCCTGCGACAGGGCATGACTCACAGCGCATCCAATTGGGCATAGGCCATCTGCAATCTGAACATCATGCGGCGCTAGAGTGGCGCTTGGCCTACCATGATTTACTTGACCCTGTCGGCGGCTATCGCGCAGGCGCACAGATGAATTTTTTGCGTACACAATTACTCGTTCGCGATGATCAAGTTCGACTACAAGCACTTGATTTACTGAATATTGATTCTTTTTCACCGATCACGCCTTTTGCCACACCTTTATCATGGGGTTTCAATCTGAACTGGCAACAGGAGGCATTGGATGCGGATGGGGCTTTCGATCCAACCCAGCAAGAAGGCGTCGGCAATCTGCACGGCCAAGTCGGTTATAGCCTTGGTGATCCCTTACAGCAGTTGTGTTATGCGCAGGTGCAAGCCAATCTACAGGCGGGTTCGGCGTTGATGGATGGATGGCGGATGGGTGCAGGTGCGCGCTTGGGTTGCCTTGCACATTTATCCCCGACCTTACGCAGCCAAATTAATCTGTATGCTCCCTATTGGCATGATCAGCAGGCGTGGCAACTGTCTGCGGATGCAGGTCTACAATGGGATCTGAATCGCCGCCATGCACTGCGACTGACGGGACAATATCAACGTCAGCGCAGTGCAGATTTCGGCGGGGGTCAGCTTAGTTGGGTACGCTATTTTTAGCGGTAGACTCAGCGGTTGCAACCCCTGCAAAATACAACGTGCCGTTAAGTTCTTCGTCATTGGACAGCTTGGTTTTAACGAAACTAAAAGTGTGGCCGTCGGCGGATAGGCTTGCACCTGTACAGGTTGGAGTGTTCGGTAGGCCGCACTCAAAAATGCGATACTTTGACTCAGTAGTGCTACCAGATGTAGCTTCGGGTAACTCACAACTCACTATGATTTTTTTAATAATCTCTTCCTCGCGCCAGACCTGAACTGAGCTACTGCTACAAGCAGAGTCGTTTTTTACATGCTCTTGTTCAAAATCATAGTACGCTGTGTTGTTTTCCACAAAGGTATTAACATTGGTGTACATGACGTTAAAATTTAGATTTTTAAAAGAAATTTTGCTTTGATGCGTATCAAAACTAGCCGATCCAGATATGGTAAGCATTGGTTGATCATCGCTAAAATTTTTTAATTTAGCGCTATCCACACTGATATTAGTCATGGTGTTCGACACGCTTACTTGGTAATCACAACTTTCAATGCAGTACCAACTTTCACCATCACGTCTCAAACCCAGCAATTTTTTACCAACAGTGTCAAAAGTCATAGTTTGAGCCTTCCTGAAATCTCTTTGAGAGCGTTGATATAAGTCCATTATTGGCTGCGGCTTTCCTACCGGAGCGTTATTTTCAATCATATCGGCAGAAAAAAAATTAGGCATGACAAAGTTGAGAACGTTTCGAAATTCATAAGCACCAAAAACAGAGGTGGTCAAGTTGCTGTTAAACTTGCGCCACGGAAAACGCTCTCGTTGGAACACTAACGCATTTGGTCGAATGTGCGTACTCAAAGACCCTGATACAAATATGGGAAGATCTCTTCTAGTAGTGGTCGAAGATTGACTGCCAGCAGAATCTGGTGCTGTGGCTTTAACGATTTGATAGGTTTGAGCGTTTTTTTGCTCAAATACAAGTAAGCCCGTTGATGGCTCTATCGTCAGCCACGCGGTATCAGGTGTGCATGATATGATTGTCGCTGAATCACATTTACTTTCTGTGTCCTTGTTAATCACGTGCCAAAGATCAGCCAGCCTGTACCGATTTGGAAAATTAGTATCTGGAACGTCAAGCCAGCTCGCATGTACCACGGCCACACCTTTTTCTGGAGGCTCTTTCGGTATCACGGTAAGGAGGTGATAAAGTGGGTTGTTATCAATTGCCATCAAAACAAGCCCTTTAACATCCTCTCCCTTTAGAGTACCAATCTGCTGTCCAGTATGATCGGTATAGGTCAGACCTCCCTCAACCACTGACTTTGCTGGAGTCTGTTGAGCAGTCACTTCTGATGCATGTGCTAGGCCATTCGCCACCAGCACACACGCAATACTGCCCAACAGGATTGTTTTTTTCATGGTTATCACTCAGTTTTTTAGGCGTCATCGTCCTATCGGCACTGTATACATCTTGCACAAACCCTGTCAATTTTCCAATCTGCCCTAGAATTTTCAAACAAAGATACAATCTATGACTAATCCGTCACCCACAAGCGACTTTCGTGCTGTGATTTATCACGGCAGTTGTCTTACACTTGGGACGGTTTTTGGTTAGCGCGTTGTTGTGCTAATCGTTGTTGGGTCTCACCCATTTTATCCCAGTCCTCCAACAGGAGATCAAAGGCATGATCCACTCTGGCAATGCCATTACCGTCCAGATGCTTTCGGATGGAATCGCAGAACTTCGCTTCGACCTACAAGGCGAATCGGTCAACAAATTTAATCGCGCCACTGTCGAAGATCTTAAAGCAGCGACCGACGCGATCAAAGCCCATAACGACATCAAAGGCGTGGTCGTTACCTCTGGCAAACCCGTATTCATCGTCGGTGCAGACATTACCGAATTCGGCGACAACTTCGCCCAAGGCGAAGCTGCGATTGCCGAATGGTTAGGCCCTGTCAACGCCGTATTCAGCGGCTTTGAAGACCTGCCAGTGCCAACCGTTGCCGCGATCAATGGCATCGCGCTCGGCGGTGGTTTTGAAATGTGCTTGGTCTGTGACTATCGTGTCATGTCCACCGCCGCCAAAGTCGGTCTGCCAGAAGTCAAACTCGGCCTGTTCCCTGGTTTTGGTGGTAGCGTCCGCCTGCCCCGCGTGATCGGTATCGACAATGCACTCGAGTGGATTGCTGGTGGTAGCGAACAACGTCCTGACGCCGCCCTGAAAGTCGGTGCTGTCGATGCCGTCGTCGCCCCAGAGCAACTGCTTGAAGCTGCCATCAGCATCATCAAGCAAGCCAACGAAGGCCGTCTGGACTGGAAAGCCAAGCGTCAAGAGAAGCTTGAACCCGTCAAGCTGAACATGATGGAACAAATGATGGCGTTTAACAGCGCCAAAGGTTTCATCCTGAGCAAAGCAGGCCCTAACTATCCAGCGCCTAAACTTGCCCTAGAAGCCATTCAGTCACATGTCTCGCTAAACCGTGATGACGCGCTGAAAGTCGAAGCACAGTACTTCGCAAAAGCTGCGGTCACCCCACAAGCGGGCGCGTTGATTGGTCTGTTTATCAATGACCAAGTCGTCAAAAAAATGGCCAAAAAGTGGGAAAAAATCGCCCACCCGATCAATCAGGCTGCGGTACTCGGCGCAGGCATCATGGGCGGCGGTATCGCCTACCAGTCGGCCAGCAAAGGCACGCCGATCATCATGAAAGATATCGGCAATGCACAGCTTGCACTGGGCATGAACGAAGCCACCAAACTGCTGTCGAAGCAAGTCGAACGCAAGAAAATGACCCCAGATCAAATGGGTAAAGTCTTGTCGTCGATTCGCCCAACGCTGGGTTATGGCGACTTTAAAGATGTCGAAATCGTCATCGAAGCCGTCACCGAAAACCCAAAAATCAAACACGCTGTGTTGGCAGATGCTGAAAAATCAGTCGGTGAAAACGCCATTATCGCGTCAAATACCTCGACCATTTCGATCACCTCACTGGCGAGCGCTTTGCAACGCCCAGAAAACTTCGTCGGCATGCACTTCTTTAACCCTGTGCACATGATGCCGCTGGTTGAAGTCATCCGTGGCGAAAAATCCTCTGATCAAGCGATTGCCACCACCGTCGCCCTCGCCCAAAAAATGGGCAAAGTGCCTGTCGTGGTCAACGACTGCCCTGGTTTCTTGGTCAACCGTGTGTTGTTCCCATACTTTGGCGCGTTTGATCTGTTGCTCAAAGACGGCGCAGACTTCCAACAAGTCGACAAAGTCATGGAACGCTTCGGCTGGCCGATGGGTCCTGCCTACCTGATCGACGTGGTCGGTATCGACACCGGCGTACACGGCGCTCATGTGATGGCGGAAGGTTTCCCAGATCGCATGAAGCCTGACTACAAAGGCGCGATTGAAATCATGTATGACAACCAGCGCTTGGGTCAGAAGAACGACAAAGGCTTCTATTTCTACGCATTGGATAAAAAAGGCAAAAAAGCCAAAACCGTTGATCCAACCAGCTACGAGCTGATTGCACCGATGGTCACTGGCGAAAAACGCGAATTCGATACCCAAGAAATCATCGACCGTATGATGATTGCCTTCTGTAACGAAACCGTGCGCTGCCTTGAAGACAAAATCGTCGCAACCCCGAACGAAGCCGACATGGCGATGATCATGGGTGTAGGCTTCCCGCCATTCCGTGGTGGGCCATGCCGTCATATCGACCAAGTCGGTGTGGCTGAGTTTGTCGCCAAATGTGATCAATACGCCCATCTGGGCAAAGCCTATGAAGCGCCGCAACTGCTGCGTGACATGGCTGCCGCCAACAAAAAATTCTACGGTTAAGGAGCTAACACAATGGCAACTTTAAACCCACGCGACGTGGTTATCGTCGATGGCGTTCGCTCCGCCATGGGTCGCACCAAAAACGGCATGTTCCGCAATGTGCGCGCTGACAATCTGTCTGCCGAACTGGTACGCGCACTGGTCAAGCGTAATGACTTCGACACCAACGAAGTCGAAGATGTGATCTGGGGCTGTGTCAACCAAACCCTAGAGCAAGGCATGAACATCGCGCGTAACATCGCGCTGTTGGCCGAATTGCCAAAGACTGTTGCGGGTCAAACTGTTAACCGTCTGTGCGGCTCGTCCATGCAAGCGATTCATACCGCAGCGGCACAGATTGCAACTGGCCAAGGTGATATTTTTATCATCGGTGGTGTCGAGCACATGGGTCACGTTGGCATGATGCACGGTATCGACTTGAACCCTGCTGCCTCAAAATACTACGCCAAAGCCTCGAACATGATGGGCTTGACCGCTGAAATGCTCGGCCGCATGAACGGGATCACCCGCGAAATGCAAGACGAATTCGGCGTAGAGTCGCATCGTCGTGCGTGGGCAGCCACACAAGAAGGCCGCTTCAAAAATGAAGTGATCGGCATTGAAGGCCACGACGCGAACGGCTTTAAAGTGTTGTGCGACATCGACGAAGTGATTCGTCCAGACGCCAACCTTGAAGCGTTTGCTGCGCTGCGTCCTGCCTTTGATCCTAAAGGCGGTACAGTGACTGCGGCGACTTCATCTGCATTGTCTGACGGTGCGTCAGCGATGCTGTTGATGAGTGCTGAACGTGCGCAAGCTTTGGGTCTGAAACCTCGTGCGGTGATTCGTTCGATGGCAGTTGCGGGCTGTGATGCGGCGATTATGGGTTATGGTCCAGTACCCGCCACAGAAAAAGCCTTGAAGCGTGCTGGCCTGACCATCGACGATATGCAGACCATTGAGCTGAACGAAGCGTTTGCGGCTCAGGGTATGTCGGTGTTGAAAGGTTTGGGTATCTTGGACAAGATGGATAAGATCAACCTAAACGGTGGTGCGATTGCGTTGGGTCACCCGCTGGGTTGTTCTGGTGCGCGCATTACCACCACGTTGCTGAACGTGATGGAACAGCAAGATACGCAGATTGGTCTAGCGACCATGTGTATCGGTCTGGGTCAAGGTATCTCGACCATTATTGAACGTGTGTAAGCGGTTTTAGCTAGTTGATACAAAAATCCTGCTTCGGCAGGATTTTTTACACCCATTTGTATCTTTTTTTTTGCATCATTTGATGTTAAGTTAGCGATACATTGAGCAGCATTGAGTACAGTTCATGCAATATAGTCTCCCTCTAAACCACGATGAATTATCAAGCATACCTTGTGATACCTTCAAAGGTGATGCGGCAAGAAGCAAAGCTATTGAACTTGGTCTCGCAGAAGTCGTCGATGTCATCCCTGAAGCCATTCAAGATGCAAACAATAGCCTTGCGTTGAAAACCTATTTCAATCCCTCAAGACCCATTGCTCGCTGGGGTGATATTTGTGAACAAGCATGTCTAAGACTCTTAAGTGGTGGATGGAAACAAAAAAAAATTCACGGACAGCCTTGCCTAATCAATCAGGCTGGAAATATTCAAATTATTTTTATGTCTCCTAACGATGCTCTGTGTGATGAAATGGGAATAATTAGTTCAAGCTATCCAAAAGGAATAGCAACCGAATTGAAATTACTAGCTAATAAATGCCACTACTCAGAGCAAAAATTCATTAGGACTTTTATCGTCTACTATCAGCCCTGTTCACAGATAGACAATATGGATAGCAATACCATTCCATTTGAAATCGCATATGCTGTTGGAATTCATCGTATTAAAGAAAGCCGCGAAAAATCAAAATGCTACCCGACCAATCATACTTTACGCTTGATGTTTAGCGAGCCACATAGTGATTTAGAGTCATACCAAGCACCTCAATCTGGCGGGGATGATGATATTACCGAAGCAGATTTTAGCGACCTTGTAGCAGTTTAATGTTTGTTAAGGAAGATTCCATGCAGAGCCTTGATCGATTTAAAGCCGCACAGCGTTTACGCGGTCTTAGTCTTTCTGAGACTGCTCAACGACTTGATATCAAGCAACCTACTCTTCGTAAATATTTGCAGGAGGAAAGAACATTACCTTCTGATTTTTGGATTAATGCATCTAATGCGTTTGATGTCCCTGAGGCATTCTTTAGACAAAGGCATGATGATTATCAATTTGATGTTTCGGATATCAATTTTAGAGCGCGGGCGCGAATTAAAGCAGCCCACTCAAACTCTACAATTGAGTATATTAAGCTTGCAGTGGCCATCAATAGTTATTTTTCAAAGCGTATAAGAAACCTGCCAACCTTTAAAATTATTGATGACTATAATATAGATCCATGCAGTGAAGATGCCGCTGAGGTTGCTGCTCTGCGCGTTCGCAGTGAGTGGGGACTAGGTGTACAGCCTGTGAAAAATATCGTTTCCCTAATGGAGCTTAAAGGCATTCGTACTTTTTCATTGCCACTGAATGTAAGAGAGGTGGATGCTTTATCAATCTCCATAGATGGTCAGCCTTTTGTATTACTAGACACTCAAAAATCTGCGGAAAGAACAAGGTTTGATGCTGCCCATGAGCTAGCACATATCTTCCTGCATATTTATGACACAAAGCCTCCTCATCAGGATACTGATTATAAAAAAAGAGAAAGTGAAGCAGATCGTTTTGCATCTTGCTTTTTGATGCCTACTAAAAGTTTTTTGGAATTAGCTCCGAAAAACATGAGTATTGAAAACATGCTTAAGTATAAAGAATACTGGCGTGTCTCGTTGCAGTCTATTAATTACAGATCACACAAACTTAACATGATTTCAGATTGGGTTTATCGAAGCAACTGTATGAAAATAAACAGCATGGGATTTCATATCAATGAACCAAAGCCAACAAGCCCAGATTTATCAATTCTGCACCTAAAAATGCTCAAAATCCTTGATGAGACTGGTGGTTTTTCTGTGGAACAGATGCTTGATGAAATTGGCATTTCAAGGAAAGACTTTGATAATCTAACGTTTAGTTCTCTTACACTGTTTGAGGATTATAAAAACTCTAAAAAACCAAAACTTCGCCTGCTTGCTTAAATGTTACAAAAGCATCTAAAGCAATATCTTTAGGTGCTTTGTATACTTATCAATAACTTCCTGCTTACTCTTCACCACTGGCAAATCTGTATTTTTAAACCCCTCTAGCCGCAAACTCGCCTGATAATTTTCCGCCTTGGTGCGCTCCACATAAGCGCTTTTTGCATCGTCTGATAACATGACTACCCACCCCAGAAGCCCAAACTCTACACAAACTTAACCACCAGCCCCACAACAGCAACCAACACCGCAATCACCACACCCACCAACCACCTCAGCGTTTCTCTACGTTTTTGCGCGATAATCACATTGAGATCATCACGAGCCGCTTGGAACTGCGCGTTGATTTCCTCTAGTCGCTTAAGATGCTGCTCACAGCCCTGATATTTTTCATCTCGACTATCAGCTTGTTTTTGCACATCGCCGATAAAACGACGCACCTGATCAACCTCGACTTTTAGGCTGGCATAGTCCTTGATCACCAGCGACACCTGTATCAACCGATAATCATCCATAAACAGATCAATCTGATCAATCACATTCATGGTTCGGGCTTCGTAAGCATCATAAATTGCGCGCTGTACATGACGCTTGGCCTTATCAAGCTCAAGGTCTCGACCATAGGCGTGATCTGCCACCAGCGCACTCAATACATGATAGCCAACATACCTAAGTTCATTGATCGAAGGAATATCTAAGCCATCACCATCATGACGCTCAAGCTCCTTGACGATTGCTTCGGCTTGAGCAAACAACGACTGTAATTCTTTAATTTTTTCTTTGGGAAAACTACACAAATCACTGGGCGACACAATACCACTCCAAGCAGGCGACGCGATTAACCCGCATCCTGCAATCGGGACAGTACGCGCGCGCGCTGGGCTTGGCGGTCTTGTCGAGTGGTAAACTTGCCAACCTGTGCGCTGACGTTACCCGCAGATAGATTCATGACCACCTTGCGTC
>JAYXXU010000089.1:0-11278 GCA_036019135.1 Pseudomonadota bacterium
TGCTTGATCGATACCGATCAGACGCTTGAGCTGTGAGTCCGTGTAGGACTGAATCTGAGCATATTTCATAGCTCAAATTATAGGCTGCTTTTATACTTTCGCAAGAGATCTAATATTTTTCAAAAGCTTTTTGACTTTAAATAAATCTCTAAAAAAGAATTTAACATATCCCCAAATTCTTAGACTTCCATATCGTTCATAAACAAGCACTGATAACAGCATCAATCCAGCAGGTGTTTTTTTCCAAGCCTTACCCATGATTGCGCCATCATCATCTACCTGAATCACGCAGTCTGAGAGCCCATATTCCGCAAAATGCGCATCCACCTGTGCCTTGAGCCACTCAGGCACTTGATCGAACCGTGTTGGAATATCATGGATATTTCTGTTTTGCTCCTCAACCTGATAAATATTGGTCAAAGCCGCCAGTTGCCATCGAGCAGCAGCAGGCATGCTAGAATCGTCTGGCAAAAAGACCAGTGGCCCTGCGGTGTCATACACCACCAGTTGATGTGCTTGTGCAAGGTTTAAAAATTGCGAGTACAGCGGCCTGTGGTCACGCGGGAAATTCTCAAAATAAAACTGGGTAGCATTTAGTCTGCCGCCACTGCGTAAGTCACTATACAGGCTAGCTTGTGCGCCAAATTGTGGAATTTTTTGCTGATCCATCCACGCCAACATCTCAGCGGCGAAGGTTTGATATACATCGTAGATGGGATTATGGCTTTCGGTTTCTTGTCCCAGCAATTCATCGGCAATCCGCTCTGCATCGTCCAATGATTTGGGCAGTAGCGTGCTGTCGTGTTGTGCCGTCCAGACCATGACAGGTATTGGGTTCATGTGGTGATTCCTTGCAGTGGCTGCTGATGTCACGTTTTTTAGTGAGTGATCGCAATATGATGATCTGAGGTCTTTTTAACACGATCCAACCCTAGCAAATAGCCACTATCAACACCCCCCCTTAGCAGCACGACCAATAAAGTCGCCAAAAACCAAACCAAACCCAATACACCACTCACCTCACCCCGAAAACCCACACAGCCTGAACCGCCCGCGGTGTTTTTGGTGTAAAATGCCGCCAGAATGCACAACACCGTCTACAGCTTTCACGCTGCGCGATTCGTGTCTAACCCATTGACCTGCTGATGCTGGAGCCACCATGCAACAAGACCAACTATCCAACCTGATTGAACAAGCCTTTGAAGAGCGCCTAAAGTTTTCGCCGACCGATGCCCCACAAGATGTGCGTGATGCGGTTAATGATGTTTTAGCAGGTCTGGATAACGGCAGTCTGCGTGTAGCCGAAAAAATCGGTAATGACTGGCAAGTCAATCAATGGGTCAAAAAAGCAGTCTTGCTGTCGTTCCGCCTGAATGACAATGTGCCCATGAGCGGCGGTGATGCACAGCAATATTTTGACAAAGTACCAACCAAATTTGCTGACTGGAACGAAGACCAGTTCCGCGTCGCAGGCATTCGGGTTGTCCCACCTGCCGTGGCGCGTAAAGGCAGCTTCATTGCCCGCAATGTGATCCTGATGCCATCGTATGTGAATATCGGCGCGTACGTTGATGAAGGCTCAATGGTTGATACATGGGCAACGGTTGGTTCATGTGCACAAATTGGTAAAAACGTGCATTTGTCAGGCGGTGTCGGCATCGGTGGCGTGTTAGAGCCACTACAAGCCAACCCCACGATTATTGAAGACAATTGCTTCATTGGTGCGCGTTCTGAGATCGTCGAAGGTGTGATCGTCGAAGAAGGTTCGGTGATTTCGATGGGCGTATACATCGGCCAATCAACCAAAATTTATGACCGTGAAACTGGCGAAGTGAGCTATGGTCGCGTGCCTGCTGGCTCAGTCGTAGTTGCGGGCAACTTGCCATCCGCTGATGGCAAATACAGCCTATATGCCGCCGTGATCGTTAAAAAAGTCGATGCCAAAACCCGCTCAAAAGTCGGTCTCAATGAGTTGTTGCGGGTTGACTAATCACAGGTAACTTACCATTTTCAGTCTAATGCTACGCCATTAGGCTGACTCCTCCCCTCGTTGCAGGGGAATTATTTTTTCGTCTGTTGCTTTTTAGAGAACGCTATGCGCTCAAGCCAAATCCCTGTTACCGATCCTGCTGCTGGTTTGCGCCTCTCCGAGATTTTTTACTCGTTGCAGGGCGAAGCCAATCATGCAGGCTGGCCAACGGTGTTTGTACGCTTGACAGGTTGTCCACTACGCTGTGTGTACTGCGACACTACCTATTCATTTGAAGGTGGAGAGCGACGAAGCCTTGAAGATATTATGCAACAAGTGCAACAGTATGGCGCACGTTATGTCTGCGTGACGGGCGGCGAACCATTGGCGCAACCGAACTGTCTGCCGTTGCTCCAGCAACTGTGTGATGCAGGCTATCAAGTTTCTCTCGAAACATCTGGTGCATTAGATATTCAAGCCGTTGATCCACGCGTGTCTCGGGTGGTCGATCTCAAGACCCCCAGCTCTGGTGAGCAAAACCGAAACTTGCTCAGCAATTTGGACATCCTGCGCCCGCATGATCAGATCAAGTTTGTGATCATGAATCGACAGGATTATGAGTGGTCGCGAGACATGCTACAGCACTATGATCTGGCCAGTCGAGTCAGTACCGTTTGGTTTTCGCCTGCTTTTGCAGTTGATCCTACCACAGCTAACACACTGCCAACACTGGCACACGACTTGGCCGAATGGTTATTAGCGGATCGACTCCCTGCACGCTTCCAACTACAACTGCACAAACTACTGTGGCAAGATGCGGCAGGACATTAAGCCCTGCCGTTAAGCCAAGGGACTGTTCACGCTTGAACCACGACCGCATTTTGCTTTGCAACGCGGTTCGCATGCGATATATCAATCACGCTTAGTGCCCTGTGATCGTGATTGCTGTGCCAGCCATTTGCACACCACGCAGCTCAACATCGCCCAGTGCAGGAGCGAGCAACGCTGTGTCGCCCAAACGCACACGACGTAGCCAAATATTCGAACCGCCATTCCCAAACTGATCCAGACTTACCACTAACCCCTGTGCATTTGCATCGACCGATACTGCAAAATTAAAGGGTCGATCTCCAAATCCATCAGGGGTACTATCCATGATATTAATCCGGCCAATCCCGATGCCACCGCCACTGTGTATGCCGCTGTTATCGCTCAACACAAAATTATCAATCCGAATCCCTTGATGAACATTCACCAAGCCGCCAAGTTTAATCATAGCGCCCTGTGGCTCGTTGCCCAATTGAAGATTGAGATTCCAGTCTTCAATTTCTACGCGCATATTATTCATCACTTTTACGGGTAACGTATAACCCCGCACAAAATCCGTTGGACTGGTCGAGTTTGATTTGGCAACCCAAATATCTCCCGTTTGCAGAGTGAGCTTCTGTGGCAAGCTGACGTTGATGTTGAGTGTTGGCTGATTGCCTCCAATCCCAGCGTCCGCATCAATACGCACCAGAATTTCAATATTGCTAGAACCTGATGAAATAGAAAGCGCGTTTGGCCCTATCCCTGCACGTCCAAAAACAATTGCACCTGCACTGTCATACGTCTGATTCGGCACGCCTGTTAAGCCATCCTTATCATGGATCACCACATCAAAATTCAACGGACCTGTTGGTACGATTTTGATATCAATACCATCTTGCCCTGTCGCAGCCGCAAGTGCCGTATCATCGAGTTGTTGCATACTCCAAACGGGCATACTCACCAACATACTCGACATCACACCAAGCAACCCAATGATTTTTCTCATTTACGCTCTCCTTCATGAGCATCCATCTGTCGATTATCTCTTTATGGGATAGGCTATCCCTTGCCATCTGTAGCCAGATGTTGTGTGAGGGCAATCTTAAGGCAAAAAACAACAGAGCTTCTATCTTAATTCATCAAAAAAACTACAATTTGTTATCTCATCTTTAAAAAGCCAATGCGAATAGTCAGTTATCAACGCCATGGCGCTCTGTCATCTCACATTCAAAATCACCAGATCATGTTAAAATGCACCCTGTTTTTGCTTCTATTTCTCAAGGTCTGCTCAACGTGAACTTCTCCACTCCTCGAGCCATCGTCCTGCTCTCTGGCGGTCTTGACTCTGCAACCTGTCTAGCATGGGCGCAACAGCGCTATCACTGTGAGGCGTTAAGTTTTTCTTATGGACAACGCCACTCTAGCGAGCTTGCAGCGGCTCAGCGGCTAGCACGCGATGCGGGTGTTAAACATCGGGTGATTGATATTGACCTGCGCAATGTAGGTGGCTCAGCATTGACCGATGACAAGATTGATGTACCCGAGAACAGCCCCGAAGGTATTCCAATTACCTATGTTCCTGCGCGAAATACGATTTTTTTATCGTATGCGTTAGCTGTTGCTGAAGTCACCGAAAGCGCTGCTATCGTGATTGGAGTAAATGCCGTTGACTACTCTGGCTATCCAGATTGTCGGCCTGAATACATCGACGCTTTTACACAACTCGCGAATTTGGCGACCAAATCTGGTGTAGAAGGCCATGCTTTAACTATTGACACACCGTTACTACACTTGAGTAAAGCGCAAATTATACAGTTGGGGCACTCACTTGGCGTAGACTACAGCTTGACTGTGTCGTGCTATCAAGCAGATGCACAAGGGCGTGCTTGTGGCCGTTGTGATAGTTGTCGCTTGCGTCAGCAGGGTTTCATTGATGCCCAAGTGCCCGATCCAACGCACTACCAATCCATGTAATCTTGCCACCTCACCTAGACCACTTAATTTTGGAAATTTTATGACTCTGTTTCGTTATACCTTCGCAACGCTACTGGCTATGACCTGCATCAGCAGTGTGTCGGCAGCACCAAGTGGCAATAAAGACGCCAAGCCCATTGATATTCAATCGGTGATGATTCAGCGCTGTGCCAGCGAAATGGCTGCTGCTAAAATCACAGATGCAACCAGCGCCCAAAAAGTCTGTAAATGCACGATTGACACACAAGCCAGCAACCTAAAATTGGGTGAATTCTGGCAAATTCAAAGCGCTGCAATGAATGGTCAAAATCCTGAAGGCATTGCCGCACTCAAACGCATCGAACCACAACTTGAACGCTGCCGTGCAGGCGTCAAGTTTAACAGCCCATCCTAAAACCATCGTCTCATTGATTAATTCGTCCATAAAATCTGGTTTGAGCGGTCACTGACCCTGTTCGCTCAACCCGCTATGATTTGTGCCGTGTCTGTCAATCTGTGCCAGCCTACTGCATTCGATATGCTAAGGTCTTGAGCTGTCCAGCTTATTTGCCCAGCAAATCTTGCCACAATCATGATGACCAAACGCAAGGAGCGCTCAACCGATGTCTACCGATAACCCAAGCCCTGCCAATATTCAGCAATTGCCTGATTTAGATGTTCATACCACGCAAGGGGTGTTTAATCTTGCCCAATTGGTGGGTCAACCCTTGATTTTGTACTTTTACCCTAAAGACGCAACACCTGGTTGTACCACACAGGCACAAGACTTCCGCGACCTCTTGCCAGAATTTTCTGCATTGGGTGTTCGGATTCTAGGCATTTCACGTGACTCAATGAAGTCACATGACAAATTCACCGCCAATGAATGCCTGCCCTTTCCGCTGGCCAGTGACGAATCAGAACAAGTCTGCCGCTACTATGATGTGATTCAAATGAAAAATATGTATGGCAAAATGGTCGAAGGCGTGGTGCGCAGTACGTTTTTATATAACGCTCGCGGCGAGTTGGTTGAGCAATGGCGCAAGGTCAAACCCGCAGGTCATGCCCATATGCTACTGGAGTATGTGCGCAAAGCTTCTGGACAAACCTAAAACACGTTGAATATCTATTTTATCCGATAATCAGCGAGTGCTCGTAACGACCACTCACTGCATCGTTGAATTACGGGTTGGTCACAGGCGTTAGCTCAGCATCAATCCGCACAGGAATATCTTCACCGACGGCAGGCACATAAGTGGTCATGCCCCAGTCACTGCGCTTAATCGTGGTAGTCGCAGTAATGCCTGCGGTTTGTAGATTGGTGATTGGGTTAATCGCCATTTTATTCAGGGTAACATCCAACGTAACAGGTTTGGTCACACCCAATAACGTCAGATTACCCGTCACTTGACTACGATTCTCGGACAGCACTTTGACCGCGGTACTTTCAAACGTCATTTTGGGGAATTTTTCGACATTAAAAAAATCAGCTTTACGCAAATGCTCATCACGAGCTGCCCAGCCAGAATCAATGCTGGTGGTCGCAATTTCAAAACTCACTTTGAGATCATCAGGTTTTTTGGGATCGTATTGCACTGCACCATCAAACTGTCGAAAATCACCCACGACGGTTGAAAACCCGAGATGATCGACGGTAAAGCCGACCCGTGTGTGTGATTTATCAAACTGCCATGCTTGCGCAGCAGCAACCGATGAAAATACAATTGCACTGATTGCAGTCGCCCAAATGCGTGCTTTCATGTTCTTTCTCCTCAGAAATTCAACCGATCAATTGATCATTGCGAGATTGCCCAAACAGCATACGTGATCCTTCCAACTACATTAAGCCGTGTTTTCTTAACATACTGTTGAAAAAAGTTAGCGTTTTTTGCGCTCAGATATTGTAAAATCGCGCATTTCCAATTCGGAGTGTACTGCTATGAAAGCTGGCATCCATCCAGACTACCGCCCTGTCCTATTTCATGATACCAATGCGGACGTGTTTTTCTTGATCGGTTCAACCGTCAAGACCAAGCACACCCGTGAATATGAAGGCCAAGAGTATCCATATGTAAGCTTGGATATTTCGAGTGCATCACATCCTTTCTACACTGGCGAAGTTCGTCAAGTGGGTAACGAAGGCCGTGTTGCCAGCTTTAACAAGCGTTTTGGTCGCTTTGGCAAAAAAGCCAGCTAATCACTGGTTGCGATTGCGCACAACGAATCAGCCGTCATTCAATCCGAATCGACGGCTTTTTTGTGTCTGATATTTTGAGGGTAAGACTTCAAACTCTGTTTGACAGCAAAACAGTGAGCCGCACACGGCAGCTCACTGTATCTTTTTGCTATAACCCTATACCCTACCAGCCGACGCGGGCGCGGATCTGGCTTAGTGTTTCTTGACGCAGCAACTCCCCATTACGAAAAATCGGCTGCATCAGATTGGGACGACCTTGCAACGCCGACTCACGGATGGTTTCAAGGCCATGCTCGCCTTCTACTAACGCCAAACGGCCACGCTTTGAGCGCTTGCTACGGCTGGTAATCGGGTCTTTGTAGACGTCACGCCACTCTCCTGCCACATTGGCACTACTGGCCTTCATTGCCCAACCCAAAGTGTCACGATCCACCTGCTGTAACAATCCACCACCCATGCCAAAGGCTAGATTATCCACACTAAACCCAGCCGCCAACACGGCATCCAAAATGTGCTGCAAGCTGACAGGATTGATCCCATCGCCTTGGATCAACCGTACACAGTCTGGCAGTACCTTGTAGCCTTTTTGATTCAGATGGGTTCCAAAGCGCACGGCCAGCCGCTGTAGGGCTTCACGCACCACTTTGACAGGATCACCGCTATCTGGACGGATCAACAAGGTACCGCCCATCTGACGAATGTCGTCACGCAATACATCACCCCACAGTGCATCAATCGCATGCCACAGATCGTAGCTATCGCTGACCACGGCCACCAATTTGCCTGCACCACCAAACTGCTTAAGCATATTGCGATAGGCATCCACTTCGCCTGCACGACCCCATGATGTCATGGTGCTATGCTCTGCTGCGGGAATCGAAAAGCCCGCGACTTGATCAGGCTGCCGCATGCCATACCAACGTGAAGCAGCAATCAACGCACTCAGCGTATCGGTTCCTGCAAAATTCACCAAGTGCGCCAGACCACCCAACGCGGCGCTCTCTTGACTAGATACCCCACGCGCACCAAAATCATGTAGCTTGAATGGCAGTCCATCCAATGAATCACAGGACTTTTCCATGGCAGCCCGAATGATTTCACGGCACTGCCAACTTTGTGTCGCCACCGTTGATGGATACCAAACCGCACGTAACAGTGCTGTTTCTAAAAAGCTGGTTAGCCAATAACAGGCTGGATCAGTGTTGATGACTTGCACCACAGCATTTTGACAAGGCACACGCATGCCTTCAGGTACTGCTTCGATCTGGATCGGCAATCGGCCTTGGTATTGATCTAAAATATACTGCCAACCTGCGCGATAAAAAGGCACACCGTGCGCTGTTAATAGCAAATCGGCTTCATCGATATCTTGCTGAGTGATTGGCTTGCTCAGATACTCTAATAAATAGGCCTGTAACCCAAAAAATACTGTTTGCTCAAACACACCACCGCGTGGCTCGATATAGCTTGAGATATAGCGGGTATCAGGTGGATATTGTAGCCAGTGTGACGCTTTATAAGAGTCACTATCCAGCAATAGATTGCCAAACGACTGTGTTAACGACGGGGACAACAGCGACGAATTAGCCATGACAGAACTCCTCTGTGTAGCGGCGGTCAGGTACTGGCAATCGGTCTATCCGCAAGCCAGTACAAAAAATCATGTTATAAACCAGCCATTGCGCAAATAATCGCGTAATGATCTTCGAATAATTGGGTCGCATCGAGCTGCGATAGCGGCAGCCAAAATGCACGCTTGGCATCGTCTGCACCGCGTACTTTGGGCAGACCCTCTGGGGTGCTGCGCAACTCAAAATAAAACGCTTGCGTAATGGTACGGCCACGTGCTGAACGATAGGGATCATCAAAGGTACGCTGTGCATGCATAGAACCGCGCAACACAGGATCAGGCACTTTGAGCCGAGTCTCCTCGCGCAACTCACGGATACACGCATCCAACAGGCTTTCTTTGGTGTGAATAAAACCACCAGGCAATGCCCACAAGCCACGACCTGGCATGGCTTGGCGCTCCACCAATAAAATATGCCCTGCCTGCACCACAACTGCATCTACAGTGACAAACGTCGGCGGATACGGCGAACGCTCCCACTGCTTTTTATATTTATCAATAAACCATGCCTCTTCTTGCAATACCCCAAACTGTGCTGTCTGCTTAAACTGCTGCAAGCACTGTAGCGTACTGTTTGGCACATCGCTGGGTTGTGGCATCGCACCCAATAAATAGCTGTCGCGAATCGGCGTGGCAGATAGATTGTGATAGTTTGGTACAGAGACCGATTGCCAGTGCGGAAACAACGAGAGGTAATACGAACTACGGTCTTTAGCATGACCAATCAAGCCAATCTTGGCCGTCGGATCATCACCAACCACGCTCGTCACAGCCTGCTGCACATCAGTCACCCAACGGATATCGTTGTACAGCGAGTCTCGCAACGCCACACAGCGAATACGCAAGGCTTGCTCAGGACTAAAGCTCTCAAGAATCATCTGCTGACGCTCAGCAACCGAAAAACTGTTGCGGGTACTGCGCGGCAGATTAGCCGAGCCCAACAACACGATCACATGACGGCTTTGGCGGAGTGCCTCAGCAATGACGGACTGGTGTCCTAAATGATAGGGCTGAAAACGCCCGATAAAAATCAGATAATCAAACACGCGCAAGCTCCTTGAGCGTCTGGGGAGACACGGTCTATCCATGTCTACAGTCTCGAATCTAAGATAAGATGCTACGTCCTGTCAAGCACTGTGCCGACATTGATCCGCCACGCATACAACCACAAAAATCTGCTACAGTCAGACGCATGATTGATTTTCCTACCGAGTTTTTTCATGTCTCTGACCTGCCTGTCATACCCACATGCCAACCTGCAAGCCTCACTAGATCAAGGCATTCTTGAGCTGATCTTGAATCGACCAGAACGCAAAAACGCGCTCTTTAGTGATTTTTATCTGGCGATTGAACAAGCTCTGCTGCAAGCTGATCAAACCCCTGAAGTCAAAGTGGTGATCTTGCGTGGTGTCGATGCTGATTTTACCGCAGGCAATGATCTACAGGATTTTGCCAAAAGCGCCGCAGATACCAGCAACAGCATTCCCAGTGAAGATGGTCCTCCATTTCGAGTCTTGCGTGCTGCCGCCAATCTCAGTAAACCACTGATTATTGCGGTACGCGGAGTCGCTGTTGGGATTGGTACAACCTTATTGCTCCATGCTGACTTGGTGTATTGCGACTTAACCGCACGCTTTCAGATGCCATTCGTTAGCCTTGGTTTGAGTCCAGAAGGTGCATCCACGCTGTTACTTCCCCAGCGTGCAGGCTACCTCAAAGCAGCAGAACTGCTGATGTTGGCTGAGCCATTTAATGCCCAAGCTGCCCTACAGGCCAATCTGGTTAATGCGGTGATCGAACAAGACGTCTATGCCTATGCCCGACAAAAAGCCCTACGCCTCACCACGTTGCCGACAGCATCCTTACGGATCACCAAACAACTCTTGCGCGGTAATCTGCCACATCAAGCGGTCATCGACTGCATCAATGCCGAAGCCACGATTTTTATGCAGCGGGTCAAATCAGCCGAGGTACTAGAGGCACTGGCTGCATTTAAAGAAAAACGTGCACCTGATTTTCAGCAGTTTGATCAGGGCTCAACATCGCCTACAATGCCCTCCTAACTGGTTTTTCGGATTTGCCCATGACACCTACCCGCCTCACTGTTGTTTATGATGCCCTTTGTGGTTGGTGTTATGGTGCGTATCCATTGATTGCAGCTTGTGCGGCCTATGTTGAACAACAGCAAGCCGTTGGCCAAAATCTCAGCTTTGAGCTATTACATGCGGGCATGTTCGCAGATGACCATGCCACACAAATCAATCGCTACAATGCCGATCAATATTGGCATTATGATCAACGCATCCAATCACTCAGCCAACAGCCGTTTAGTCAGACCTATTATGATCAAGTCCTACATGGCGAGGATGTTTGGCTTAACTCAGCCTATAGCCTGTTGGGAGCAGTCATTGCAGATGCAGTCAGTCCTGCCATGCATTTGGTTTATCTGCAACAGATTCAACAGATGCGCTATGTAGATGGACTGGACACCGCCAAAGCCAGTGTGGTGTTGGCCGCGCTCAGCTCGCTTAGCATTCCAGCCGAACTGGCTGACTTTCGACAACCTGCACTGATTCGGGTCGCGCAACATTGGCAGTCTCAAGCACAAGACCGCTTAAATGATGTCAAAAGCCAAGCTGTGCCGACCTTTATTCTTAAACAAGGTGATCAGGCACAACATCTGCTACACCATGCAGATTACGGTCAACCTGCTCAATTT
>JAYXXU010000090.1:0-2265 GCA_036019135.1 Pseudomonadota bacterium
AAGACCCACAATTCCTTGGCATGCTGGGCATGCATGGCACTTATGAAGCCAATATGGCGATGCACCATGCCGATGTGATCTTGTGTGTCGGTGCACGCTTCGACGACCGCGTGACCAACAGTCCAGCGCGATTCTGTCCTGATGCGCGGATCATTCACATTGACATCGATCCTGCGGCAATCTCCAAGACGGTGACGGCTCATGTGCCGATTGTTGGTGCTGTTGAGCCTGTTTTGGTGGATATGTTGGCGCAGCTCAAAGAGCTCAACGTCAATAAGCCGAACCCAGAGCAACTTGGTCAGTGGTGGACACAGATTAACCAATGGCGCGCGCATCATGGCCTACGCTATGAGCCTGCCGTTGATGGTGAAATGAAGCCACAACAGGTGGTTGAAGCCTTGTATAGAGTCACCAATGGCCAAGCCATCATCACATCTGATGTGGGTCAGCATCAGATGTTTGCGGCGCTGTACTACAAGTACCAAGAGCCACGGCAGTGGATCAACTCAGGCGGTCTTGGCACGATGGGTGTGGGCTTGCCCTATGCCATGGCGGCCAAGCTGGCCTGCCCTGAGCGCGACGTGGTCTGTATCACGGGCGAAGCCTCGATTCAGATGTGTATCCAAGAGCTATCGACCTGTACCCAATACGGTATCAATGTCAAAATCCTATGTCTCAACAACCGTTCACTCGGCATGGTGAAACAGTGGCAAGACATGAACTATGAAGGTCGTCATTCCAGCTCCTACATGGAGTCGCTGCCTGATTTTGGTAAGCTAATGGTAGCGTATGGTCATGTGGGTATCCAGATTAAAGACGAGTCTGAACTGGAGTCTAAATTGGCTGAGGCGATGGCAATCAAGGACAAATGCGTCTTTATTGACGTGTACGTCGATCCAAAAGAGCACGTCTATCCTATGCAGATTGGCGGTCAGTCGATGCGTGATATGTGGCTGAGAAAAGGGGAGCGTACCTGATGCGTCGGATTATTTCTGTTCTCGTTGAAAACGAAGCGGGTGCATTGTCACGCTTGGTCGGGTTGTTTAGCCAACGCGGCTACAATATCGAAACCTTGAATGTCGCACCGACTGAAGACGCTACTTTGTCACGTCTGACCCTGACCACCACAGGCGATGATCACAAAATCGAGCAAATCACCAAGCAGCTTAACAAGCTGATCGAAGTGGTGAAAGTCGTTGATCTATCTGAAGGCGCGCATATTGAGCGTGAGCTCATGCTGATCAAACTCAAGGCAGTCGGTGCAGCGCGTGCTGAGATCAAACGCACAGCGGATATCTTCCGTGCGCAGATCGTCGATGTGACGCCGAGTACCTACACGATCCAAATTGCGGGTGCGACCGACAAGCTTGATGGCTTTATTGATGCACTGGCCGAAAATACCATTCTAGAAGTGGTGCGTTCGGGTGTGTCAGGCATTGCACGCGGTGAGAAAGTCCTCAGCGTTTAAGCCTATATTTTTCCAACGCGCAGTTCAAAAATCTGTTATTTTTGCGCCGCGCGTTTTCAACGAATCTGATCAGCAAGCTGAATTTGCCGATCCTAATGGAGCAACCCATGAACATTTTTTATGACAAAGACACCGATCTGTCGATCATCCAAGGCAAAAAAGTCGCCATCATCGGCTATGGTTCACAAGGCCATGCCCATGCACAAAACCTAAAAGATTCTGGTGTTGATGTCACTGTTGGTCTGCGTGCCAGCTCATCATCATGGAAAAAAGCTGAATCTGCTGGCCTGAAAGTGGCTGAAGTTAAAGACGCAGTCGCAGCGGCTGATCTGGTCATGATCTTGACCCCAGACGAATTCCAAGCACAACTATATCGTGACGAAATCGAGCCAAACCTGAAGCAAGGTGGCACATTGGCATTTGCGCACGGCTTTGCGGTGCATTACAACCAAGTTGTTCCGCGTAAAGACCTCGACGTGATCATGGTTGCGCCAAAAGCACCAGGTCACACCGTGCGTTCAGAATTCGTTCGCGGTGGCGGTGTGCCTGATCTGGTTGCGATCTTCCAAGACGCATCAGGCAAAGCACGCGACGTGGCAATGTCTTATGCGTCAGGCGTGGGCGGTGGCCGTACAGGTATCATCGAAACGACCTTCAAAGACGAAACTGAAACCGACCTGTTCGGTGAGCAAGCCGTTCTGTGTGGTGGCGCGGTTGAACTGGTCAAAATGGGCTTTGAAACCCTCGTTGAAGCGGGTTATGCGCCAGAAATGGCCTATTTCGAGTGCTTGCACGAG
>JAYXXU010000091.1:0-1192 GCA_036019135.1 Pseudomonadota bacterium
CCTTGGCTGAGACGCAAGACCGACACATCAAATGTACCGCCACCCAAATCAAACACCACTTGGACATGCTCTTGGCTCGATTGCAAGTCAACTTGATCTAAACCATAGGCAATTGCTGCCGCTGTTGGCTCATTCAACAGGCGTAATATTTTCAAACCAGCCATTTCGGCCGCATCACGTGTGGCTTGGCGTTGTGCTTCATCGAAATAAGCAGGCACGGTAATCACCGCACCCATCAATTCGCCACCCAAGCTCTGTTCTGCACGCTGGCGGAGCACAGTGAGAATATCTGCTGAAATTTCAATTGGTGTTTTGCGGCCTTGTGCGGTCATAAATGCAGGCATTTCGTCATCATGACCAATCAACTGATACGGATGATCAAAACGTACATCCGCAATAGAGCGTCCCATAAAGCGCTTAATCGACACAATGGTATTGGCAGGATCTCGTACAGCAAAATCACGCGCAGCATAACCAATCTGCACACTATTACTGGTGTAATGCACCACAGAAGGTAGTAAGGACTCACCTGCTTGATCTGCCAACACTGACGGTGTGCCCGAGCGCACGGTTGCAACCAAAGAATGCGTTGTCCCGAGGTCAATGCCGACCGCCAAGCGATGTTGGTGTGGTGCAGTCGATTGACCAGGTTCAGCGATCTGGAGCAACGCCATAAAGTCTTCCTCAAAAAATCAACAAATTGGCTGTATTATTGTAGGCGGCTTTGTTTCCGCCAACCAACTTAATTGTTAAAAAAGATCGTCCAATGGTTCATCCAAATCATCTAAACGATCTTCGACGCGATCCAGATCGGCCAGTACCCGTTGCATAAAGGCCAGCTTACGCGCCGTATCACGTGCCTCTAACCAGTCTTGTGTCGACCAATCTATCTCAAACTCTCGAGACAGCGCATCAATCCACTGATGGATTTCGAGTCTCAAACTACTCAACTCAACAGAAGACTCAGCCTCATCCAGTTGTTCACGCAACTCGATGGCGTTTTGTAAAAAATCCAAATCCCCAATAGTTTGATCCAGCCCGCGCGCTTGGCCAGCCAAAGCGAGCAAATGCGCTGCCCGTCGATCAGGCAAGCGTAAGTGATCGTAAGCTTCATTCACCAGCGTAGAGAGGCGTAAGGACTCAGCTGTATCCAACGAGGCTTGATCTGGGTGGTACTGCTGTTGCAGTGCAC
>JAYXXU010000092.1:0-4284 GCA_036019135.1 Pseudomonadota bacterium
ATGGGATGGACAGGGATGATGAAAATGTATCCGTCAAAATCGTTTTGGTTGGGGGCGGTCGGTCGTTTGGCTGTGGGGGTTAGTGTTGTAACTGCTATTGCAGGTTGTACGCCTGAGCAAATGTCGAGTACCGCGCAGATTTTGGGTTCAGTGGTCAGTCCTGTGCCACAAGCGCCAATGCAGCCTGTGCCGAATCAACAGATTCCCAATTACACTCAAACAGGTCAAATCGGCCTAGACAGAACCAACTATCGCAGCGGCGAGCAAGTGCAAGTGAGCTTTCGTGCGCCAGCAGGTCTGCCGAATAATGCATGGATTGGGGTGATTCCATCGCATATCCCACATGGTGATGAGTCAGTCAACGATCAGCATGATGTGGCGTATCGTTATCTACAGGGGCGTACCAGTGGTACCATGACGTTCACCGCCCCTGCGGCTGGGCGTTGGGATATTCGGATGCATACCTCTGACTCGAGTGGCGTAGAGATTGCCAGCACCAGTTTTACGGTGTACTAATCGCAAATGGTGCTCAGGCGATTCTAGATTAGTCGCCTTGGCACTGATGTGGAAAATGTGCTTTGCCCAGCATCGGCATTAAGACAGGCTCACAGCCTGCATCTCGAATCTCTTGAATAAATCCAAGCAAGTCCACGTCAGGCAATAAATCTGGCGTGTCTTCCAATGCTGTGATCATGGTATCCCAGTGACAAGGCACAATCCATTTGGGTTGGAGCAGGCGCACCACATCTTTGACATAGTTTGGACGGTATTTGCGACCAATTGCACACAAGCACACCACATCTGCTTGTTGCCCCGCTAGTTCGGCTTCTAAGAAATCAGCAGAATCAATGTGCATGATTTTAAGCCCACCTGTATCCACCAGCCAATTTAAGACCAAGCCATGCTTAAGCTGATAAAAACGCGGTGGCCATGCGGGTGGCTCAGTGATATCACCTGCCAATGGGATACGACCGAATGCCGCTTTGCCATGAATGGACGGTAGTCCTCTGAGTGTCCATTGCCCGCTGGCAATGTTTTCACGTCCTGCGGTTTCGACCAGTTGAGATTCGGGCAGTCCTGCCGCACGTCCAACCATCATGGTGGCACGTGAGCCAATCAGACGTGCGCCCGTTTGCTGGCACAGATCGGGTGCATCCAAAATATGATCAAAATGTGCATGGCCAATCAGCACATCATCGGCGTGCGGGATGATTTGACGAATCAAGGCTGTATTCGGGATTAGGGGTTTGCTCAAGGTCGGCCAGAGTGCAGGGCGGCTCAGGTAAGGGTCGAGCACGACGGTGCGCTGCGGATGTCGAATCACGAAGCCTGCTGTGCCAAGGTATTCAAGTTCAATACTGTTAGTGCTGGGCTGAATGGGCGAGGGATGATACCAGTCAGGTTGCGGCTGTTTGAAGAGGCGTTTGATTAGCGACATGAGGATTTTCCTTCGGCGGGACGCATCGTTAGGCCAGAGCTGAAATGTGCCTTGTTGGCATGGGTTGGGTCAAGGTTGTTGTTGTGTTGTTTTGAGCAGGGGTTGTGGTCGAGTAGGTAGACGTTGCATGGCAGCACGCTGGGCGGCTTGTGCCTCCCAACGTTGTCGCTCTAGTAGACTGGGTGTATTGCCACAGACCGTATCAGGAATGCAGTAGCTGACTGTTTGAAATGGATCATCAAAGTGATAGCACATTTGTCCACTCGGGCAACTGCCGATATTGCAGTTTTTGACACCTGCACAGACCTGAGGGCTGACGATTTGACCTGTCGGACACTGCACCCGCCAGCGTGATAGGCATTGACTGGCGCAGTTGTGCCGTGCCGAAAACCCATCGCCCTGAATCTGACAAGGCGTGCCAACGGGTGATTGACAAGCAACGAGGCTTAGACAACCTCCCAACGTCAAGCTCAGCCACCGAAACATTGAGTCCTTCCCCTAGATGTGTTGATCTGGATCGGTGGGGATCTGGGGTGCTGTTCGGCTGTCTCGAGGCTTCTGCTCAGCGATAGGCAGTGCTTCAGCGGTCTGTTCAGGATTGTTACGGCTGAGTTGTGCCTGTTGCAGATTGCTTTGCCGCACCTGTCCATCCAAGCGCACCATCAGCATCCGTAGTTGGCGTAGCAGTTGCACGGTCTGGCTTTGGCCTGTTTGGATCGCTTCTTGAATGGCTTGGGTTTGCGCAGCCAGTTCAGCATTTGAGCCATCATCAGCGCTGCCGAGTTGGCCTAACACTTGCGTGAGTAGGCTGGACATTTGCTTGAGTACTTCACTGACACTTTGTGGCTCATCGATTTGCACATGCACTTGAGGTTTGAGATCAAGCTGTTGTAATTGATCAATCAGTTGCGTGGCCAGACTGCTCAGGTGTTGCTGTTGCTGTTGTTGCCAGTCTTGCTCGCGTTGTAGGCGCAACTGTTCCAAGCGCAACTGCTTGCCGTACAATTCAGCCTGTTGTTCACTGCGTTTTTCGGTCAGTTCGCGCTGGTTGTGTTGCAAGCCAGACAAGCTGTCAGCCAGTCGGCCAAATTGTTCACGCTGGATCTGTTGCTCAATCTCTTGGCTAGCGGCGCGTTGTTGTCCCAGCGTGGTCAAACCGTTGGCAATCGCACCCAAATATTCGCCTTGCTGATCGATCTGGCGTTCACTGTGTTGATTGGCGGTGCTGTGCAGTTGTTTTAGCCCTTCGGAAATAAACACCAACTGACGCACGACTTTTTCGCCCGTATCTTGATCGCCGCCCATCTGCTGTCGACGTTGGAATTCACTGGTGATCTGTGTCCAACGGGTCTGTTCTTCGTCGCTGAGTGTGCCACGCATGGACTTGAGTTTGAGTAAGTTTTCTTCTGCACCTTGGGTCAGCAGTTGCGCTTCACCCAAATAGTGATCATCCAACAGCCGTTCGAGTTCAGCCTCAGTCATGATCGGTGATATTTTTTCTGCCAAGCGGTTCATGTTACGGTAGCTGCCTTGCAACCGAAAGCTCGGTTCTGTCCGATACTGATCCGCTTGCGCACTCGACGCGATGTATTCTTGATTGACCCGCAGCACGGTTTCACGCACTTTAAACAGGTTTTTCATCACGGCGGTAATGTCCTGCCGTTCAGCAGCACTGTAATCATAGTCAAAATCGGTGCTTGGCACGTCACGGCCATTGGCAAGGTCAACAAACCGATAAAAATCATCCATACCGCGTGTGGCCATCGGCGCAATGATCGGATTCGAGCTGATGGCATTTTCGATATACGACAGCGCAAACACCTGTTCCATTCCGCTTAACACATCGCCCAAGTTATAAATGTCGGCGCGGTTAGCGAGCATGTCGGGAATCTTAAACACGTCACCGCTTTCGGTGTAGGGGTTGCCCGCCATCGCAATACAAAAGCGCTTGCCGCGCATGTCGTAGGTCTTGCTCTTGCCGCGCCAGACGCCTTCAATCCGCCGTGTACCGTCACATAACGAGATGAATTTTTGTAAAAATTCGGGATGCGTGTGCTGAATATCATCCAAATACAGCATCACGTTGTTGCCCATTTCCAATGCCAGATTCAGCTTGATCAGTTCGGATTTGGCGGTGGAGTGCAACGCCTGTTCAGGGTCGAGCGAGGTCACCTCATGGCCGAGGCTTGGGCAGTTGATTTTCATAAAAATCAAGCCCAACCGATTGGCGACGTATTCCATCAGCGTGGTTTTGCCATAACCCGGTGGCGAAATCATCATCAATAGGCCCGTCTGATCGGTGCGCCGATTTTCGCCGACTGTACCCATTTGTTTGGCAAGATTATCCCCAATCAACGGCAGATAACTGTCACTAATCAGCTTATTCCGCACAAATGATGACAGCGGCTTGGGTGTATACTCACTCAAACGTAAGCGTTCACGCTGCTGCTGCAAAATCTCATGCCGCAGATGTTGTAGCTGTTGCCAACCGGTCACCACCACTTGTTCGTGCTGTTGTAACCGCTCAAAAAAATCATCTAACTGAATTGGCAGGGTTTGACCGTTTAAACGTGGATGCTGGCCGATTAAACCGCCAATTACAAAGGACAGTTCGACCGATTGCGCCTGATGTGGCAGTTCGGGTGTTAGCAGCAGTGCGATGGTTTCGGGGAGATAGTGTGCTTGACGTTGTTGTTCGGGTTGTTTTTGCAAAAATGCACTGAGCCATGTCTCAGCCACTGCCCATGCTTTGCCGTATTGTTGTTGTGACGTGCCAAGCGCCTGTTCAAGCGCTTGCTGGAATTCTGCTTGAAAGCCTTGTTGTTGTGCAGCCTGTTGCAGGGCTT
>JAYXXU010000093.1:0-15786 GCA_036019135.1 Pseudomonadota bacterium
TTAAACGATGAAGTTTCATATCGGGCATCCTTGCAAATTTTAATATCAGTCAGTTAAAACGAAATAGATAATCCACCAAACACGCGCGGATCAGTCGATTGCTCGGCATTGGTTTTACGCTCAATCGGCTTGGCCAGCTCCACATAGCCACTCACGCCCCAACGAGTGGAAAAACGACTGCCCAATCCTGCCGACTGTGCGCGATCTTCACGATAGGCCAATGCCCCACTCGGACGCAGGCTTTTCATGCGTACCTCACCCCAATCATAAAAACCGTAATTGGTCAGCGCCAGTGCGCCCAACTGCCACTGATGACGCAGCTCGGCTTTGGCACTGACGCCACGATCTCCTGCAATTTCGCCAGGGTCATAGGCGCGCAAAAACTGACTGCCACCTAAAGTCAGTTGCTGGCTGGCCAATAGTGCATCTTTGCTCCATTGTGCATTCACCGCTGTGAGCAAAGACCAGCCATAACCCAACGATTGTAAGCGTGCGGCATACAAGCTTTGTTTAAAAAACTGTGGCTCGCCACGTCCTGCTGCCCCTGACAGCAACGGATCACGTGCTTGACTTGCACCGAGGTGGTTTAGTCCGACCTGCGATGACCAATCGACTTGATTGACACCGCGCCAGTCATCCAGCATTTCGATACGCGCACCCAAGCTTAATGCGCGAATTTTTTCATCGATTTCGCGTTGTCCATCAAAACTGCTGTCTCGCTGATTATTGTTCAGATCGAGTGCACCATACGCGACAATATTCTGCGTGCGACTACGCAGGGCAGGGTAGCTCCAGCCGAGACTTGCAAACATCGACTCACTGTTGCTGAGCTCTACTCCGTTCAGTTCGGGTCGGACTTGCGAGCCTGATAACGTCAATGAGCCTTGCAGACCATTGCTGCTGAGCGGCAAGCTGCCCTGATAGACCACGGTATTGACCTTTTGATCCATCGAGCTGTTTAGCCCCAAATAATGTTGGTCGAATAGGCCCAGCCAATCACCCGCCAATACCGATGCCTCGACCCGCACATCACCGACCGACTTACTGACCCGATTATGGATACCGAGATTAAACTGAGCTGGTTTTTTGGTCATTTGCACCACAAGCTCTAATTCGCCTTGCGCTGACATTGGCTTGACAAAAGCTTGCGCCGTCACACCAGCCAAATCACCAAACAAGAGGATCGTTCGCTCTAAAGTCTGAGCAGTGGTAACGGGTTCTTGGGTCAGTTGATCAGCATACGCGCGAGGCAAACGTCGTTCAGCCCCTGCGCCGACCACGCTGACTTGACTGATTTTCCCCTCGATGACCTGTAGCCGCACACGGCCATCCTGCACGGTCTGCTCAGGAACAATCACCCGTGACAGAATATAACCTTTTGCCTGATACTGCGCTGATAGCCGATTGGCCAGCGTATAAATCTCGGCCAGTGTGACGCTTTTACCTAACATCGGTTGCCAAGCGGATTGCAGTTGCGCAGTAGACAATACGCTGTTGCCATTCAGGCTAAGTTGCTGCAGGGTAAATTGCACGCTGTCAGCTTGGGCAGGAATCGCCAAAGGCGCAAGCGGCGCTACTGTGGCCTGACGATCAGGTAGGCGCGCGGCCAAATCAGGCTGCGCTTGGCGAATTTCAAATGCACTCGACACATTAGCAGCTGTGGTTTCCGCCCAGACCGAGTAAGGCAGCCACAGCAGCGCAGCAACCAGCAGTAATGGCTTGAGATTGGGCTGTTGAACCACACACCAGCGATTTATTCTTGAGAAGTTTTGGGTTAAGCACCGCGTGTTTACCAAGCTTTGCATTTTTTGCATCATCCATGATTTGTCTTATACGCGGACATTAGAGCATTTTGTGTGACGGGTAAAGAGCTGCTTCCATGACATTCAATACTGATGCAGCCAATAAAAAAGTGGCAATCGAGCCACTTTTTATATAGCCATAAATATATATATAGCTATATTTTCTTAGCAAACTTCTCATTGATGCGAGGCAACCTAAGCGAAATCAACGCCGCCAACCCCACAAACAATGCCGACACCCACAGGCAGGCTACCAAGCCATAGGTCTGAAATACCCAGCCTGATAGCACCGTCCCGATCAAGCGTCCCATTGCATTCGACATATAATAAAAGCCGACATCCAACGACACACCGTCACTCTTGGCATACGACACGATCAAGTAGCTATGCAACGACGAGTTAACCGCAAACAATACACCAAACACCAGCAAACCACTGAGCAACACCCACAAGGCTGGCAAACCCGACAGCATGCCGATTGCAATCAACGCAGGTATGATTGCCAATGCAGCCGCCCAGCCAAACGCGGCCTTGCCATCAGGCACCTGATCAGAGGCTTTTCCGGTAATACGGGGCGCTTGGGTCTGTACAAAACCATAGCCTATCACCCACAGTGCCAAGAAGCCACCGACCATCCAGAAGTCCCAACCAAACACCGTGCTGAGATACACAGGTAACGCAATCACAAACCAGACATCGCGCGCCCCGAATAAAAACATCCGTGCAGCGGATAAATAATTGATCGCAGGGCTTTTCGATAAAATATCTTTGAATTTTGGCTTAGCACTGGCTTTGCCGAGGTCTTTTTGCAGCAAGAACAAACTGGCAATCCACACCATCCCCAGTACAGCCGCCATCGTCCACATCGCATTGGTAAAGCCCAATACGGTCAGCAGCAAACCACCCATAAAAAACCCAACACCTTTCAGGGCGTTTTTGGAGCCAGTCAAAATCGCCACCCATTTGTACAAGGTGCTTTGTTGGTCGTTTGGCACCAGTAGCTTAATTGAGCTTTTGGCACTCATTTTATTCAGGTCTTTGGCGATGCCTGACAAGGCTTGTGCCGCCATCACATACAGCACAGTGAGCATGCCAGCGGGTGCGGTCAGCATCAGCAGCGCAATCACCTGCAAGGCCAAACCGATGTTCATGGTGCGATTTAAGCCGAGTCTTGCACCAAGATAACCACCAATCAGATTGGTCACTACCCCAAAAATTTCATAAAACAAAAACAACGCCGCTATCTGGAGCGGCGTGTAACCCAGACTATAAAAGTGCAGCACAATCAACATGCGCAGCGCACCATCAGTCAAGGTAAACGCCCAGTAATTACCAGTCACGATCATGTATTGGCGAATTTCTGGGCTCATCTGAGCGCTAAGCATACTCATGCCTGATCAGCCAATCCGACCTTTTTGACCAACTCGACCAAGCGATTGCTATAGCCCCATTCGTTGTCGTACCACGCGTAGATTTTGACGTGCGTACCGTTGACCACGAGGGTCGATAGTGCATCGACAATCGACGAACGCGGATCGGTACGATAGTCAATCGACACCAACGGACGTGTCTCATAGCCGAGAATATCTTTTAACTCACCTGCGGCAGCCTGTTGTAACAGCTGATTGACCTCTTCGGCAGTCGTTGGACGTGACACCTCAAACACACAATCGGTCAGCGATGCGTTGGCCAGTGGTACACGAATCGCATGGCCGTTCAGCTTGCCGCGTAGCTCTGGAAAAATCTCAGCAATCGCCGTCGCTGAGCCAGTGGTGGTTGGAATCAAACTCATACCAGAGGCACGGGCGCGGCGCAGGTCTTTGTGCGGGGTATCCAAGATGCTCTGGGTGTTGGTCAAATCATGGATGGTGGTGATCGAGCCATGCACGATGCCAAGCGCCTCATGAATCACTTTGATCACTGGCGCGATACAGTTGGTCGTGCAAGACGCAGCGGTCACAATGGGATATTGCGCAGGATCATACAAATGATCATTAACACCCATCACCACATTGAGCACACCTGCTTCTTTGACTGGGGCAGCCACCACTACCCGTTTCACACCTTGCTTGAGGTAATCTTGTAGCACGGCAACAGTTTTCATCTTGCCGCTGGCTTCAATGACGATGTCACAGCCTGACCAATCCGTGTCGGCGATGCTTTTGTTTTGAGTCAACTTGATATGTTGACCCGCAATGATCATACCCTCAGTATCAAAGCTGGCATTGTGTGGCCAACGGCCATGTACCGAATCAAAGTTGAGTAAATGTGCATGCGTTTCTGGGCTACCCGCAGGATCATTGATTTGGACAAACTCAAATTCTGGCCAATCAAATGCCGCCCTTACCACCAAACGACCAATCCGACCAAATCCATTTACACCGATTTTAATGCTCATGATGATGCTCCCTGATGGACTGCGATTTGATTAAGATACGCCACATGCGCTGGATGCTGTAGTGCGCGTGGACGGATGGCCTGTACAGCATCAATACTATCCTGCAACTGACCACCCGCGGCCAACATGATCTGTGCAGCAATCAAACCAGTACGGCCTGAGCCGCCTTTACAATGAATTGCAAGCGTTTCACCTGTGCTTAATCGCTGTAAAATCTCGGCAGAATGCTGCTGCCATGCCGCTTGAAAGTCAGCGGCTGGCGCGGCATCATCGGCGACTGGCAGTTGATACCATTCTAAGCCCATCTGCTGACACACTTGACCCAGCTCAGCCGCGCCATTTTCGGATAGCTCAGCATCAGCCATCAGCGTAATAATGCCACTTGCCCCTGCAAGTTTGAGTGTACTGACGGCAGCCATTAGACTGGTGCCTTTGGTTGCAGGGCATGGAGTAAAGAGCAACTGCCCCTCAAACACGGCAGGGTTCAATACATCAAATGGATGAAACTCGCTCATATCAGTTCCTAATCAATCGAAAATTCAGCCACACCAGCTCATCTGTCGGCGAGCCTATTATTAACAAAATGGCAATCCTGAGTTTGCTGAGCATAACTTAAAAATATGAATATTCGAATAAACATATATTAAGTTAAAATTAAATAACTATTAACTAAAACTAATTAGCTGAATTTTATCAACTTAAATCAACCTCTGGTCGCCTGCGTCCCAACCAGAGACGAGATTCAATCTAGAATGTTCTACAACCAATTCACTTCACAGCTTAATAGCCGACAGTGCCACGCTCGGCCATTACAGGAAGCGCTTATCATGAGTATCGTCGCTCTTTCTGACCAAACATCCACCCATATGTTTGATGACTTAAAACAGTTGATGGTAGTTGCAACCCTTGGCATTAGCCCAGCAGATAGCATCCTCGTCAAAGCATACTTTCGACTGATCCTACGCTTGGATTATGATATCGTATGGGTGTCTGCAACTGATCCTCGTGCTGATATTCTACTGATTAACAAGTCCATCGTTTCGTTCGAAAAAACTCAAGACTTTTTAAGTAGTCTAAACATTCCCGTGTTGCAGATCGTCTCCGCGCAGGCAGGCTTGGTCGGCATGTTGCAAGGAGATACCGTACAACTGCCACTAACAGATACGCGCGATTTGCAAGCTTGGTTGTTTGCGCATGTCGATGTGCTCCAACGTGCTGCCTCCCGTATGGCAACCTCGCATGCGCCTACACAAAAAACCGAAACACAGCCTGCTCAGGCGGACTACCAAATTGAGGATGATCTTCCTCAATTGATTCACCAACTCAAGAAAACAACTCACAGCCAGCCACGAACGCTTGCACTGTATGATCAATATCAACTGCGGATTGGTGTTGCTGACCCTGCCCAGCAACTGTTTTGGCCAGAGCAACAGGGTGATTTTAAAATCGAAACGGGCTGGAGCTTAAAAATCCCCCCTCTCAACAGCCCTCGCCTCCCTACACGGGGTACAGCACAAGACCTGCGCCAGTGGCTCTGGCAAGGCCTAATCAGCTCACATGCCTCACCTGCGTTGCTGAACGTGCATCACCTTGTACAGCTACACGGCTGGCCAAAACCCAAAGCAGATGAACATCGTCGTGATGTCTTAAAAGTCTTAGCATGTCTGAACAGTCAGCCAATGTCTGCTATTGGTGTATCACGTCAGCTACAATTGCCACTTCCAACCGTACAACGCATCATGGCAGCACTGACAGCCAGTGGTTGGGCAAGCGTAGGCGCAATTGACCCCCAATTCCCGTTGGGTCAGTCCTATACTGATCCAATTGAGCCTGCACCAACCACTGGCTTTCGAAAACTACTGACTCGCCTACGCCAGTCATTGGGTCTTTAACAGCGGATATTGAGGAATTCAACCATAATGCAACGTTATAAAATCGTTTTTAGCGGCCCAATGGGTGCTGGCAAAACGCAAGCCATTCGCAGCCTATCTGAAGTGACTGTGGTCTCAACAGAGGCTGCCAACACCGATATTGAGCGACATAGTAAAGAGCTCACCACTGTGGGTATGGATTATGGCGAAATTAACATTGGCAACGATCTAAAGATTGGGCTATATGGCACGCCTGGCCAAGATCGCTTTGATTTTATCTGGCCAATCTTAGTCAAAGGCGCGCTCGGTGTTGTGCTCATTATTGACCACTCTAGCCCAAAAGCAGTGGCTGAGCTGGAACACTATCTTTCTACCTTCAAAAAAATGTACAGCGGAAATATGGTGATTGGTATCAGTCACGTTGATGAAAACCCAGACGTGAGTTTGAGTATTTATGATCATCTCCTCTCGCAACACCAGCCGCTTATTCCTGTTTTTCCCGTTGACTTACGGGTGAAGCAAGATGTTTTACTGCTGGTTGAAGTCATTATTGCGAGGCTCGAAGCGGATCAGAGCCTGCCCCAGCAAGAAACCATGTAGCCACATATAAATATATACCACATAAAGATATGTGAAATATCAAGGCTTAGCGCAGCTATGCCGACCTATAGCAATATATATATATTGCTATAGAGATCCGCGCAGCTATGCCGATTCATCATAATTTAAATATCCACAGATTCAACATCCATATCAAGTCTATCGATGATTGAGATCTAACCATGCTTATCGAACACTACACACATACTCAAAAAAGCTGTCTACGCCTCTCACCTGCGCAGCTATGCCGATGATCTCAACGTGCATCTGCCTCCCCAAATCCCAAAAATCTGTTACCCTCACGTTAAAGATCGGCGAACCCACGCCAGAAACGACATAGGACCTTCATCGTGGCTAATGCGCTTGAAAAGGCAAAACGTGAAATTGAACAGGCAGCCATCAGCATTCAACAGCGTCACAATGATGCCACAACACCTATGCAACCTGATCTTTCGCTAGAATCTGCCAAGCCTAGTGGCAAAATCGCTGCTCGACAAGCTGCTCAAAGCATGTTGGATGACCAGCAACAGCGCACGCTTCCCTTGTTTCCCTTACTTGAATCGGCGATGCCTAACCATCTCGCACGCTCGAGCCTATTTGCACCGATTAAATCAGGACAACGTCAAATCCACGAAAAAGCACTCATGGCCAGTCGAGGCGATGCCAGTATTTATTACTCAGGCCATCAACTCGATATGGCAGATAATGATGTCTTTCTACAAGCACTCCGAGTTGCTCAAGGCGTGCGACTTGGCGACAGTATTTATTTTAACCGCGCCCAATTTTTGCGTGAAATTGGACGCACCACAGGGCGCTCCCAATATGAATGGCTGCAAGATAGTTTTTATCGGCTCACCAGTGGTACAGTGCTAATCCAAACAAAACGATACAAAGCTGCATTACATTTGATTGATGGTTACGCACTTGATGAAGATACGGGTGAATATTGGCTTCGGATGAATCCTGAAATCATCAAGCTCTTTGGCCACATGGAGTATGGTCTGGTTGATATGCATACACGATTACGCATTGGCCGAAAACAAGACATGGCAAAATGGCTACAGAACTACGTCGCAACCCACGAAGAAGGAAAAACCCACGTCATCAGTGTGCAACTGCTACAGCTCTGGAGCGGATCGACAGGACGCCTACGCGACTTCCAAGCACGCTCACTCACCAAAGCCTTGGTTGAGCTGGAGCGTCTGGGGCTGATTACGGATGTTCATATTCGTGGCGATGGCAAAGTGTCATGGTTGCGGATCACGCAAGACCCTCAATAATCTCAGCTCTTATCGGCATAGCTGCGCAATCGACTCAAACAATCTACAATTTGCCGCCCCCCCCATTCACGACCCGCATTGATTTGATCCTGTTGCATCCAACTGACTGTCATTGGACTCAATTGGGTGATGCAAAGATTTTTTCTGATATTTAATGCCATCCCTATGGCCAAAGGCGCTTTGAGCATTTCAGATTTAAGAGACTTTGTCCATCGGCATAGCTGCGCGCTTTATCGGCATAGCTGCGCAAAGAGACCTTAAAAAAACACTATTGATCATAAAGTTACAGGTCATTTTTTTCCTTTAACCTATATTAACCTTAACTTTAACCATCTTTTAACCTTAAAAAGATTTTTGATTTTTTTAAAGACAAAGCATCATTTGCTCAAAAAAAAAGCACTGACAACCCAGACTCAGCTTTCGAAGATCAGAGGAGTCAATCATGTTGTAATAGATCAATATATGAATTCAGCACCAATGACAACTTGATTTGCTTCATTAGCATCTATCGCTTGAACATGAATATAGCGCTAGAAGCCGCTAAACGTTGCTTAAACACCTTTGACAGCTTAAATCCTATCCCTGACTAGCCCAAATCACTTTACAGTGATTTAAACGCAAAATAGCATCGGCATAGCTGCGCGGTGAATCAAAATTGCGTTGCTAGACCAAATACTCATCACTTATGAGAATAGCTATTTTATATAAATATATATTTATATTGGCGAAAATCCATATGAATTCAATATTTTAACTCATATGGATGTTTTGTTTACTCTCTCGAGCTAGCGTGTTTGGTTAAACAGCTCACGGCCAATCAACATGCGACGAATCTCACTGGTTCCTGCTCCAATCTCTAAGAGTTTGGCATCACGCAGCAAACGACCTGCAGAACAATCATTCATATACCCATTGCCACCAAGACTTTGAATTGCTTCAAGCGCAAGTTTGGTGCCATTTTCTGCGCACATTAAGATCGCCGCTGCCGAGTCTTTGCGAACAGATTCACCACGATCACACGCCTGAGCCACTGCATATAGGTAGGCTCGGGAAGCATTGAGTGCGGTATACATATCTGCAATTTTGCCTTGCATCAGTTGGAACTCCCCAATCGCTCGACCGAATTGTTCACGTTGGTGGATATATGGCAACACTAGATCAAGGCTTGCTTGCATGATGCCAATACTGATCGCAGCAACCACTACCCGCTCGTAGTCCAGACCCGACATCAAGACTTTGACCCCTTGATTGAGCGTACCTAGGATATTTTCTGCAGGAACTTCACAGTCTTGAAAAAGCAATTCACAGGTATTGGAACCACGCATACCCAGTTTATCGAGTTTGGGAGCTTGGCTAAACCCAGCAAAGCTGCGCTCAACAATAAATGCCGTAATCCCATGCGCGCCTGCTTGAAGATCGGTTTTGGCATAAATCACGTATGTATCTGCATCAGGCCCATTGGTGATCCACATTTTTGTGCCATTTAGGACATAGTGCTCTCCTTTTTTTTCGGCTCTCAGCTTCATGCTGACGACATCAGATCCTGCGTTGGCCTCACTCATGGCCAATGCACCTATATGTTCGCCACTAAGTAGTTTTGGCAAGTATTTGGCTTTTTGGGCAGTAGTGCCATTGCGAGAGATTTGATTGACACAGAGATTAGAGTGCGCACCGTAAGACAAGGCAATCGCAGCTGAACCACGTGCGATCTCTTCGACTGTCACCACATGTGCTAGATAGCCGAGATCTGTCCCGCCGTATTCTTCGCTCACTGTAATCCCGAGCAAGCCCAAGTCACCAAACTTGCGCCATAAGTCACTTGGAAACTGATTGTCTCGATCTACATCTGCAGCGCGTGGTGTAATTTCTTTTGTGGTGAACTGTTCGACACTGTCACGCAAGGCGTTAATCGTGTCACCCAAACCAAAGTTAATACCGTGATAGCTCATGAGAGATCCCTTCTGTTGCTGAGTAAAATGGAGAGATAGGTTGAGGATAAAGCTGGCGTGGCATCGTATCTGGGTTGCTCGACCCCACGCCGAGGCTGCTAAAGTGAGCGAGCAATAATTTCTTTCATGATTTCACTTGCCCCGCCATAGATTCGCTGAACACGTGCATCAGCGTACATTTGAGTAATTGGATACTCCAACATGTAGCCATAGCCACCGAATAACTGGAGGCATTGGTCAATCACCGTACACTCCAACTCGCTCAAGGTGAGCTTGGCAATTGATGCGGTTACAGTATCTAAACTACCGTGATTGATTTGGACAATACATTGATCAACAAAGGCACGTGCCATGACTGCTTGAGCTTTAGCATTCGCTAATACAAACCGCGTGTTTTGCATCTCAAATAAACTTTTGCCAAATGCTTTACGTTGCTTGGTGTAATCTACGGTCAATTCAATTGCTCGTTCAATAGAGGCGATGGCGGAAACCCCCAGCATGAGTCGCTCATAGGGCAATTCGGTCATCAAATGTGCAAAGCCCTTACCTTCTACGCCACCCAGCAATGCACTGGCAGGAACACGGACTTCATCAAAATATAGCTCACAGGTATCTTGGCCTTTTTGCCCAAGTTTTTCTAAGATACGGCCGACTTTAAAGCCTTCTACATTACGGGTTTCTACCAAAAATAGTGACACGCCTTTTGAGCCTGCGCTCGGATCGGTTTTGGCTACAACCACAATCAGATCTGCCAAATAGCCATTTGAAATAAAGATCTTGGAGCCACTAATGAGGTAATCATCGCCATCTTTGACGGCTTTGGTTCGGGTCCCTTGCAAATCTGAACCCGCATTCGGTTCGGACATGGCAATTGCCCCAACCATTTCACCTGAAGCGAGTTTAGGCAAATAGAATTGTTTTTGTGCTTCTGTGCCTTGGTTTAAAATATAGTGGGCTGCAATCGCGTGCACGTGTGTACCCAGCGCCCGATCGCCTGCATAGGCTTGCTCTTCAAACAAAATCGCCATGTGGCGAAAATCCCCGCCTGCACCACCATATTGCTCTGGCACATCTGCCAGTAGCAAACCGAGTTCGCCCGCTTTTGTCCAGAGTTCACGATCAACATGCTGTTGTTTGCGCCATTTTTCTTCGTGAGTAGCAATTTCGGTTTCAACGAAGCGTCTGACGCTGTTTCGATACAGCTCAAGATCAGCGTCCATCCATGTGGGGGTTGGATAAGCCATGAAATATCCTCAAAGTGAACCAGTACAGGGTTGTACTGATGATCAGTGTGGTTGAAATAGGTCGACTGACCTATTTTAGATGGTTTATTATAGGTCGAGTGACCTAGAAGTCAATTTGATGAATGCTCATCAGGTGTTAACCAGTGGTATAAACTGCCATGCTTAAGATTTGCTATTGGATTGATTGAGAGTCTATATGATGTTGCAACCCTTAGAGTCGCCGCTTCGTCATAAGCCTTCGACCACTACCGAGAAGGGGATGGAACGAGCATCGGCGATTGTTGACGCGGCAACTCGATTATTTATTGCAGAAGGATTTGCGGGATTGTCGATGCGTGGTGTAGCTGCCGAGCTTGGGATGCGGCTGAGTCATGTGCAGCATTACTATAAAAATAAAGAAGATTTGGTAGAGGCGCTGTTGTATCGCATTTTGGATCGTTATCGTTGGGCGGTAGCAGATATTCAACGTCATCTAGGTGATCAACCTGTATTTGATCAATTCTGTGCCGCAATTGATTTGTTCCTACGCGATGTAACACAGCAAGAGTTTGCCGCCGTGTTTTGTGAAATTTGGGCGCTATCAACCCGTCAGCAATTTGCGGCTGAGTTATTGGCAAAGGTGCAACTGCGCGAGCGCAAGCAATTACGGGCACTGATCCAGCCGCTGTTACCACAAGCATCTCGTGAGGAGTTAAATTTACGCGCTAATCTGATGTTATTGAGTATTGATGGCTTAGTCGTTTGTTCTGCTCACCGTCGCAATGACACGGCAGCGGTGCAATTGCTGCTCAAAAATACGCGTCAGCATCTGATCAATTTAGCCAGCACTGACACGCTGATCGAAACGTAGCTCATATATAAATATAGCTATATATGTTTATAGGTTGAGATAGTGCCGCAAAGCTGCATCAACCAATTCAGTCTCCGTGACTCGACGACCTTCGTGATTTGAGCGTTCGAAGGCCTCACGTTTAAGGGCTTGTACTAGCTCAGGGCTGAGATTGAAGATTTTGGTCAGCTTGGGTTGACCTGTGCTGCGTGTGCTAGGAGCTGCCCGATTGGGTGATTGCGCTGGCTGTTCAGCCGTCACACCATCCAAAAAAGCACTGGGATCTTTGGGTGCTAAAAACGCGCGAGTATCGGGTTTTTTGCGCATGCTCATTGTTGCACCTCTTTAAAAAATGCTTCCATCTCGTGAATTGCCACCTGATCGCGCCCTAATTCTTGTACCACTGCACCCTCACCAATCGCGCGTCGAAATGCGACACGCTCACAGATGCGTGTAGGCAGTACGTTGAGTTGCTGTTCGTGCAAAAACGCCAACATTTCGGCCGTATCTTTGGTGCGGGGGTCAATGCGTGTAAGCAATACTCGCACGTCTAATTCTGGGTTGTAGTCGCGTGCCATTTCGACCACTTCGAGCAAGTCGGTCATTGCCGCCGCATCCAAATTGGATGCGCCAACAGGAATGACCGCTCGTTGTGCCAGCAATAAGGCAGAGCGTAAGCCAGTCGAATCTCGACCACCTGCATCAACCACGGTATGCTCAAAGCCTTTGGAGAGAGGTTTGCCTTCACTCAGGATGGCCTTGCCTGTTAAACATGTGGTGGTAGGTGATGGGTTGTAGTCTGACTCACGCCGCCATGCCGCCCAACTTGCGGCGCTGGCCTGCGGGTCACCATCAATCAGTAGGGTACGGTGTTGGCGTGCCAACATGGTAGCGAGATGCACGGCGGTTGTGGTTTTACCTACACCACCTTTGGTATTGACACAAGCAAAAATCATAGCTGAAACAATCCATGCTGATCTTAGTTATATATAGCAATATATATAACTATATATCTAAGTGCAAGTGACAATGACGAATGATTTGGATCAAAGTGACTCGCCAGTATACTGACCAAATTGCCAGTAAAAACTGAGCATTTTAGATGCTGATTATCAGCTTTTCATATGGCATGATCGGCGAAGGAAAATAGCCAACAGGAATGTATTCATGCAACTGAGCCCACTATATTACAACGCCGAGCATATTGCTTTTGCGGATGCTGTGCGCAAATTTACTGCGCAGGAAATTAGCCCTTTCGTCAATGATTGGGAAGAAGCCGAGACGTTTCCACGTGAGCTATATCGTAAAGCAGCAGATGTCGGGCTGTTGGGGCTTGGTTTTCCTGAAGAGTTTGGTGGTATTGCGGACACAGATGCTTTTCACGTGTTGCTGGCGGCTATTGAGTTGGCACAATGTGGCTCAGGTGGTGTGTTGGCATCTTTACTCTCGCATAGCATTGGTGCGCCACCGATCAAAAATGCAGGCAGTCCTGAGATGAAGGCACGTGTGCTGCCACAAATTTTGGCAGGCGAAAAAATTTCAGCCTTGGCAATCACTGAACCAAATGGTGGTTCTGATGTCGCCGCCTTGACCACTAAAGCCATCAAAGATGGTGATCATTATGTGGTGAGTGGCGAAAAAATTTTTATCACCTCGGGTATCCGCGCGGATTATTACACGGTTGCGGTGCGTACAGATCCCAATGCCAAAGGTGCAAATGGCATTTCGATACTCTTGATCGAAGGCGATACCGCAGGCATCACCAAAACCCCACTGAAAAAAATGGGCTGGTGGTCATCAGATACCGCACAGTTGCATTTTGACCAGTGTCGTGTACCTGTCGAAAATTTGATTGGTCCAGAAAATCTTGGTTTTATGGTGATCATGCAAAACTTTAACATGGAGCGTTTTTTCTTAGCAGCTTCAAGTTATGGGTTTGCCAAGGTCTGTTATGAGGATATGTTAGACTGGTCACAGCAACGTAAAACTTTTGGCAAGCGCTTGGTTGATCACCAAGTAGTAAGGCATAAGTTAGTCGAAATGGCAACGCAGCTACATGCCACACGCGCCTTGCTTGAGGAGACGGCTTGGAAGCTGAACCAACCCAACCAACAAGGTAATGATCTGGTCGCCCAAATCTGTATGCTCAAAAATCTGGCTACACGCACGATGCAACTGTGTGCAGATCATGCAGTACAAACACTGGGTGGTATGGGATATATGCGTGGTACACGGGTTGAGCGGATCTATCGTGAAGTGAAGGTCAATATGATTGGTGGTGGTGCTGAGGAGGTCATGAAGGAGCTGGCTAGCCGTCAGTTGGGTTATTGATATATACATATATATAAATATAAAACAGCTCAGGCGAGCTGTTTTATATGGACTCGAATACTTGGATTATTGAATGTTCCCGTAGTATCTGACATTCGATGAACTCAAATCTCATCCAGTCTTAATACCAGTTCAGTAGTGATATGCCCAGCCCGACATAGGTGGCACGATGGTTGTAATCAATCAAGCTCTCGCCATAACCATCAAAGATTTGGACATGTCCGCGTAGCGCGCTTTTGACGGGGAACGTCCAATCGAACTGAACAGCCCCTTTGGCTGCACTGCCTGATTCTAGGTTGTGACGTAACAACAGTGCGTATTCATGTTGATTCCGCTTATGTATGAGTTGCAGCTCCCCTTTGCCCAAAAAATCTTCGATGTCGGCGTTGTCATCCTTGTCGGCGTCTTCACCAAACCGATACCAAGGTTTGAGCATCAGCACCCAATTGTCGCGTTCGAGCCCAATATTCAAAATCGCACGATTCCAACTGCGTGACAGCGGCAGCGCACGACCATTTGATTGATGATTCAAGGTGAGCCCTAATAGCCGTCCATCCCATCCGAATATTTGATAATTGGTATTAAAGATGAGGCTGGCTTCAGGCTCGTAGTTGGTTTCCCGAAATGGCCGTGACTCATCGTCGTTATACACCTGCCAGCGTGACACTTGGGTATAGCCCAGCCAAATATCACCGTGTTCACCGAAGACGCCTTCAACCGCTTTGGTTTTGAGGCTTAGTTGAAATTTTGCTTCAACATGTTTGAGGTCTTGTGGTGTGCTGACTTGATTGACAGGGTTCGGGCTATTGGGGAGGTCGTTAATTCGAGAGGTATCGATTGCAGGCAGCAAATAAACAGGCTTGTAAGCACGGATATTAAAACGACCCAGTTTAGACTGTTCTGATAGCTCCCATCGCCGATCTAACAGTGACAGATTGGTATTGTCGGCTTGGATTTTTTCTTGTGAAAAAATATTCAGATTATCCAAGACTCGCTGGGTAAGGTTTGGTGAAGGGGTTGTTGCTTCACGATTGCTCATATGAGATTCAATCGTATCAGGGGCTGCCGCAGCCGTTTCGGCTGTGGAGGACTCAAGGTTGGTTTTGAGTGGGTTCAATGGTGCAGTGGCTTGTCGGCCAAGTGCAACATCGTAACAGGTCAGACGATCAGCATTGCTATCCAGCGCCATACAGGCTTGTGGTGAGGCGGGGGTGACGGTGGGTTCAGCTGTCGTTTCTATACCGACTGTCATTGCGTGATCAACCGCCACGGCTGGACTGATTTCTGAGATTGCAATAACTGAGCTACTGAACAAGCCAAGTGGCAATACCATCCAAAGCCGATAACCCCAATGGATTGAATACGAGCGAAACTGATGTTGTGGCATAACCATGCATCCACAGATAAAAATAGCTTGAGAGAGCTGAGTATATCAAGCAGTGAAAATTCTGTAAGTTTTTTGTTTTATAAATATAGATATAT
>JAYXXU010000094.1:0-15953 GCA_036019135.1 Pseudomonadota bacterium
GACACCGACACCGACACCGACACCGACACCGACACCGACACCGACACCGACACCGACACCGACACCGACACCGACACCGACACCGACACCGACACCGACACCGACCATACTCATGCTTTTTCAAATATTGCTTATATTCTTTCAGAAAAAACCGTATTGGCAGCCACAGATGAAGATATCAAAAATATAGACGTATCCCTTGAGGTTCATTCTGAATCCTTGATGACAACACCAACTCAAGCTCCCATCTGGTGTACACAGAATACCAACGATATCGAGCCACAGCCTATCGCCCAAGCAGCACACATTGCACAGCTTATTCGGCTCAATGCCCCCCTAGAAGACATTCTCACTCTGCTTATTGATCTTTTAGAGCAACGTACAGATTTCGAGCTATACGATAAGATGATTGTTGAAGATATGTTTGAAGATGCCTTGATGTCTACTGAGACACAGCATCTCCAGCCACTCCTAACATACTGGCAAAAATATATCCAAATCTCAGCACCATTGGTCGATGATCGTATCGCCAAACACGTTTTGTATAACAGACTGCATATCACTCGTGAATTAGCATTAATCCGACAGACACACTTTAATTTTTTTGGCAGGTATATTGACAAAGCATGGGCAACAGTTGGCTTGATACTGATCTTGATGATTGGTGGCTTTTTTTATTATTTTTACCAACAAACACCTATCGTTGAGGCAAAGCAGCAAGCCTTTGAAAAGGCGTTAAATGAGGCTTGCCAGCAGCAGCAAGAACAACAGCTACCATGCTCCATTGATACCTACATAAAAACGATCAACGATGTCAGGAACACTGGTAATAATGGATCTCACCCATAAAAAAGCCGCCCCAATCGGAGCGGCTTTTCTCTCAACAGATGTCGGTCTTAGTGACCGCCACCATTGATCGCTTTGGTCATGTCTTCGACGACTTTTTTGGCATCGCCGAACACCATCATGGTTTTGTCCATATAGAATAGATCGTTGTCCAAGCCAGCATAACCAGTTGACATCGAACGCTTAATCACCATCACGGTTTGCGCTTTATAGGCTTCGAGAATCGGCATGCCGTAGATTGGCGAGCTTGGATCGTCTTTGGCCGCAGGGTTGACCACGTCGTTTGCACCAATCACCAACACCACGTCAGTCCCAGCAAAGTCCGAGTTGATCTCGTCCATTTCCAAGATGTCGTCATACGGTACATCAGCCTCAGCCAGCAACACGTTCATGTGACCAGGCATCCGACCTGCAACAGGGTGAATCGCAAAACGTACGGTCACACCTTCAGCTTTCAGTGTGTTGTATAGCTCTTTCACTGCGTTCTGAGCGCGGCCTTGTGCCATGCCATAACCTGGTACAATGATCACGCTGTCAGCATTTGACATCAAGAAGCCAGCATCATCAGATGAACCTGAACGATAGTTTTTTGGTTTATCGTCTGCATCGCCTGCTGCACCCGCTGCCGCTGTGATCCCACCAAACAACACGTTGATGATCGAACGGTTCATCGCCTTACACATGATGTACGACAGAATCGCACCGCTTGAGCCGACTAACGAGCCAGCCACGATCAGCATGTTGTTTTCTAGCGTGAAACCAATTCCCGCAGCCGCCCAACCCGAAAATGAGTTCAGCAACGACACCACGACGGGCATATCACCACCGCCAACTGGCGCAATCCACATCCAACCGAAGGCCAGTGCCAACACAGTCATCGCATAGAATGCAGTCAGGCTATCGGTCGCAAAATACACACCGCCACACACCAACATCGCGATAAATAACGTAGCTTGAACAGGCTTAACCCAGCCGCCTTTCAGGGTTTTGGCCCATTTTTTGGCAGCCAACTTGCCATAAGCAAATACCGATGCAGTAAAGGTAATCGCACCGACAAAGCAACCGACAAACAGCTCAAAGCGATAGGTACTGCTAAAGCCTTCAAACACACGATAGCCACGCTCAGCCAGCACTTGATTGACAGCCGTCAAACTACCATCCACATCAAGCTGCTGGAAATAAGCACCTTTTAGGACAGTTGCAATCGCAATCAACACCGCAGCCAAACCGACCAAGGAGTGCATTAAGGCAACCATCTCAGGCATCTGGGTCATCGGTACGGCACGCGCACGAGTAATCCCGATCACAGCACCAAGCGCCATTGCACCCACAATCATCCAAATCACTGGATTATCAGCGACAAAGAAGGTGGTCAATACTGCGATCACCATCGCGATCATGCCATAACGGCTGCCAGCAATCGCGGTCTTAGGACTGGACAGGCCACGTAGGGTCAGAATAAAAAGAACTGCGCCAATCAAATAAAACCAGTCGGCGTTTGCACGAATAAATTCCATTGATTAGACCTCTTTTTTCTTTTTCGGCTTAAACATTTCCAGCATACGACTGGTCACGGCAAAGCCACCGAAGATGTTGATACTGGCCAAAAACACTGCAATCGCACCCAAGATGCTGACTGCGTTAATGCTCTGGAATGCCACGTTGCCATCCACACCTAATACAGGCAGGCCAACCGTTTGAATCATTGCACCGACCACAATAATACTGGACAGCGCGTTGGTCACTGCCATCAGCGGGGTATGCAGTGCAGGCGTAACGCCCCATACCACGTAGTAACCCACGAAGATTGCAAGGACAAAAATCGTAATTGTTTCAACCATGATTAATCTCCTTATGCCTTTTTCGGTGGGAACAACAATTGACCACCTTGGGTGACCAACAGTGCCTTCTGAATTTCATCGTCGTTATTCAGCGCCAATTTGCCTTCTTTATCAAACAAGGTAGCGACAAAGTTATAGACGTTGTTGGCATACAGTGCAGACGACTGTGCGGCCAGTGTTGCTGGAATATTCGGTGTACCGATGATCTTCACGCCGTTGGCAGCGGTGACCACTTCGCCGACCACGGAGCCTTCGACGTTCCCGCCGGTTTCGACCGCCATGTCCAGAATCACCGAACCAGGCTTCATCTTGGCCACAGTTTCAGCTTTGATCAGGCGCGGCGCATTACGGCCTGGGATCAGGGCGGTGGTAATCACGATATCTGCATTTGACACTGCTTTATCGACAATGACCGCTTGGTCTTTAATGTATTGCTCGCCCGGCATCCACGCATAGCCACTGGCAGCAGCTTTTTTGGCGTTTTCTTTTTCTTCGTCAGACATTGGTACATCGAGCCACTTACCACCCAAGGACTCGACTTGGTCTTTGGCAGTTGGGCGCAGGTCGGTCGCTTCAACCACAGCACCGAGACGCTTGGCGGTTGCAATCGCTTGCAGACCTGCCACACCAACCCCCATGATCACCACGCGCGCAGGCTTAACCGTGCCCGCAGAGGTCATGAACATTGGGAATGGACGTTGATATTCATTGGCAGCTAACAAAACAGATTTATAACCTGCTAAGTTGGACTGCGAGGACAAGACGTCCATATTCTGTGCACGCGACAGGGTGCGTGGCAGCAGCTCTAGGGCATAGGCGGACACTTGCTGAGCGGCAAAGCGTTCCAGTTCGGGATTGCGGTAGGGATCAAACATCGCGACCACAATCGAATTGGCTTCAAGCTGACTAATTTCGTCACCTTGTGGCGCACGGACTTTCAAAATAATTTGACTGCCACTATAGGCATTGTCAGTGAGCTTGCCACCAACTTGCTCGTATACGCTGTCAATATAAGATGCTTGTGTGCCAGCACCCCGCTGAATCACGACGGTGTGACCAGCAGCGGTCAGTTTTTTGACCGTTTCAGGTGTCGCCGCAACACGGGTTTCGCCCGCGATGGTTTCGGCTGGAATTCCGATCTGCATGAGTTGTCCTCAAGCTAGTGTTTCGTCTGAAAAAGTCCCGTGATACAGGACTCTCCCCCAGTAAGACCCAATAAAAGGTGCATGATTGTACTCGAAAACACCTATTATTTTGTCGCTGAATACCAATATTTTTTTAAAATCTGATCAAAAGTCCAGACAAAATCAGCCAATTTGAGCATTTTGGCCAACTTGACAAGCATTCATGTCACCGACAGACTAGCGCCCCGCTCTGTGCGTTACTCTGTCATGCCCCAAACACGGTTTTATACGTTGATCGGCGCAATCTTTGTGCTGCTCTCGGCAGTGCTGTTTGCAATCAAGGCGATTTTAATCAAATACAGCTACGGCCTTGATCCCAACCTTGATGGGGTGACTTTACTCGCCCTGCGTATGGCCAGCGCGTTGCCATTCTTTCTGCTGATTGCATGGTTTGCACCGCGTGTGAGTCGCACGATCACCTGCCAAGACTGGGGCTTGCTGTTGGTGGCAGGTTTGGTCGGGTATTACCTTGCCAGCATCTTAGACTTTGTTGGTTTAGAATATATTTCAGCGTCGCTTGAGCGGATCATTTTGTTCCTTTACCCCACCCTGACGGTGTTAATGACTGCGGCGATTTATGGTCAACCAATTGCGGCACGGACGTGGCTGGCAATTGTGCTGAGTTATGGCGGTACATTGGTGGTGATGCTCGGCGAAGGTTGGCAAGCGCTAATCGGTGATGGGGTGTTGTGGGGTAGCGCCTTGGTGTTTGCAGGGGCAGTGGCCTATGCCAGTTATCTGGTGATGACGCCAACCTTGATTCAGCGTTTTGGCAGTTGGCGCTTTACGGGGCTTGCCATGAGTGTGGCCTGTATCGCGTCGATTTTGCATTTTGTTTGGGTTACGCCAGCACCAATGGTCGTGCTGCAAGGATTTTCAAGTCAGGTAATTTGGCTCGGTGTCGCTTTGGGTTTTTTTTCGACTGTATTGCCTGCTACGTTGTTAATGCAAGGGATTCAGCGTATTGGTGCTGCGCAAGCCGCGCTGATCAGCGCGGGAGGGCCTGTGCTGACGATTTTGCTGGCAGTGGCATTACTCGGTGAACATCTCAACTGGATTCAGTGGATTGGCTGCGCATTAAACATCATTGGGGTACTGATGATCACCTTAAAACCGAAAGCCGCTAAAATCATCGACACGTCGAATTTGACCTAGGTCACATTCGATGACCTGAATATGGCAAAATACTCTACAACCTGCCCTACACTTAACCTGCCCACTGCGGCACTCTCACTGTCTCAAGAGGCCAATTGCTCGTGACCATCGATACCACCATCGACCTGCAAACCGATATGCAACACAAGCGAATCTCGGTCGCCCCAATGATGGATTGGATCACTAAAGTCGATTAGTGAAAATAAAACAATAACTTAATAAAAATATACTGGTGTATGGTGTCAAATAGGTGGAATTAAAACTATAAACTATTGGCATATACCGCGAATCGCGGTAAAATAACAACATAGACAGCGATCACGCAGTCGCCGCAAGTCCAGCGGATTATTTGGACGGGAAATTTAGTTATGACCACCAACACCTATGCCAAGTATTGCCCGAATGTCTTTGTCGCCAAATGCACTGAGGAGTACCAAAAAGGCGACATCATCGAAGTTGAAACCCGTCACGGCAAAATCAACGAGTGCATTGTTTACAATCTGGTCGCCCAGCGCAACGGTGAGTTTTATTATTCAATCGTTCGGGCTGATGGATTCAACACCAATGTCCGCAACCAGAACAAAGCCGACCGATACGCGAATTGGGCGCAATCAGCCGCCACCAAGTCATATACTTTCTTCAAGGCTTCGCAGGAAGGTCGCGACTTTCTGAGCCTTGCCGAACCGATTAAGATTGGCCACCACAGCGAACGCCGCCACCGCGCATTGATTGAGCGCAACCACAACCGCATGGGCAGATCAGTGGCATTTGATCGTTTGGCAGAGTCGCACATGCAAAAGGCCGAAAGCTACGAAGCACGCACCAACATCATTAACTTGTCTATGCCCGAATCTATCGAGTATTTTAAAGCTGAACTCGAAAAAGCGCAGGCACGCCATGCGGGGCTTAAAGATGGCACGATCCCACGCGAACACAGTTACTCGCTGACCTACGCAAAAAAAGAGGTCAAAGAGTTGCTGAAAAAGGTTGAATTGGCCGAAAAGCTCTGGGGATAGCCAGAGGAAACGAACACCAAGCCCCCATCAGGGGCTTACTCATTGGAGCAACACATATGTACCCCGTGCAAATCTGGAACAACCTGCCCACCGAGCCGCCAGCACCCGAGCAAATCAAGGCACTACGGCAACAGGTCGGGACGCAGGCCAAGTGCGCCAACTTGTGCGGGGTCAACATCAGCAATTGGCAGCGCTGGGAAAAGGGCGAACAGCGCCCACACCCGACAACGTGGGGTTTATTTTTGCTAGCCACTGGGCAGCACCCAAATTATGAGGTGCAGGTGCGAGACTGAAGGCGTCGCAAAATGTCGCGCTTTCTCGCGTCCTGTATATTTTTTAGCTTTTCGGCAGATAGAATGAATAAGCCAAAACCTGAGGATGTAGATATGAACCGTTTTACCAAAGTGGATGACCGAAACCTGACCGATGCCCTGATTGCATTTGACCATAAGACTGTCGATAACTCATTCGACATCCCATGCCGCATCCCGTTTAAGCCAGATGAGCGTATCAGCCTGTCGTTTGAAGAACTGGTGATGATGGTCTCCACTGCCCGCGAGTTCGGGGTGATGGAAGCATCAGAAGCGATCACTCAAGAATATCTGCGCTCTATCGGCCTGTTCCCTCTCTATGAGGACATGACCATGATTAAGTCGATGAAGGAAGGTAAGCCAGATAATCTGGACGCTGACCGCTGGGTTTCGATCTAAATCACCTGCCGCCTTGGAGTGTCAAAATGGCCGAATTCAAACTTATTTCCGAAATTATCTCACGGTCAGTTGCTGGCCATTGGGAGCAAGCAAAACAGGAATGGACGCTCAAGCAGATATACATGGCCGATGAGCCTGAAACCTGCTTGTGTGGTCACTACCCGATTATTGAGTGCTGCATCCTTGGTAATAATCAAAACCAAAATTCTGCGATGGTCGGGAATTGTTGCGTTAAAAAATTCATGCAGGAATTGGGGTCTAACATTATCTTCCAGGGGGTAAAGCGGATATCTAAAGACAATTCAAAAGCTCCGAACGAAGCACTTGCAACATATGCAAAGCGCCAGAATTGGGTCAGTGACTGGGAGTATGATTTTCTGCTGGACACTTGCAGCAAACGAAATCTATCACTCAAACAGCAAAGCAAAAGATCTGAAATCAATAAACGCATATTAAAAAACATGCGAAAGGCCGATTCTCAGGCTTAATAGTACGGCTGGCAAATAAACAGGATTTTTCATCAGCCAACTATCTGGCTTTTCTGGATAGTTGATTCCTGTTTTTTGCAAAAATCTTAGAATTATTTCCTGTTTCAAGTCGCTAAATTAGGGTCGGAAAACACGCTTTAAGGTTTTTGGAAAAACCCTGTAAAAAATTTCAGACAAAAAAAGACCCCGCCGAAGCGGGGAAATTTAAAATACTTGCAGGCGTAATTACTCGACGAATGAAATCTCTAAACGCTTGTCCAGTGCCTCGAAAGCCGCGTCGATACGCTCCATTTTTGTGTTGTGCATAATGTCGAATAGATACTCGATACCTTTAATATCAATTCCGATTCGTTTGCCAAGCTCGCTTTTGGTGATGCCTTGGCGCTTAAACTCATTCCAGAGTAACGCCTTAGCCGCTGACAAGCTGGAAATATAAACCCAGTGTTCGCCTTCTTTTTTGGCGCTGGCTGCCGGAATAATCCGCTGGCTATCAATGTACATCATCAGCGTGGTTTCGATGCCGTCTTTTGCTTCTTTGATCGCGTCTGCGATGTCATCGCCTGCACTGTGCATTTCTGGCAGATCGCGGCACTCGACGCGGTAGCGGCTGCCGTCTTTGATGATTTGGACTGGGTAACGCATGATAAACTCCTCGGGTGATGCTGTGTGTGAGTACCTAGGGCTTTACAGCCCTAGGTCTTTGATGATGGATTTTCTTGTGCCTTCTGGGATCTCTTTGCTGCCGTGATTGGCGAAGACTGATTGGTTGCCGTTGTATCGTATGATCCAGTGACTGCCTTTCCCTCTTCTTACAAATTCGACCCCTCTAGCTCTAAGCCATCGTTCGAACTCACTACATTTCATCACCACCTCTCTGTCTGGTTGATGAATCTATTATATGTAATTAATTACACATAAGCAATAGGCAGGATAAAATAATTTATAAAAAATATAATATTCAGCATTCGGGTAAGCACGCTTGTATTTTGATCGTCACAGGCACACTGACATGCACCGTGTGAGCTGTGCAGCCTGCTATACAAAATGCGCATAGCAGGCACAGCGACAGGCTAGGCATCAGACCAAATCCGCAGCGTCCCTAGCCGCTTAAGTCGATCATCATAGCCGTTTAAACCGCCATTGATGCGTCGCGTGATCGTCTGAATGTCGCCAACGTCTGCCAGCGCATTAAGCCCCTTGTCATCCCAATATTTACACGCGACCAGCATCCCAATTGATGGCGTGGCCACAATATCGGGATGTCGCTCAAAGTCCATGCCAAGCGCACGACCATAGTTGCGGTAGTTGGCGCGGCCAGTCAGCTGGATCACTCCCCGACCCTTGTACCGCACACCATCACCTACTTGGGTGTTGCCCAAATCCTGCCGACCTTCGTACGCCGCGCCGCTGGCGATCTCTTGCATGTACTTAAAGCCACCAGATTCATGCCCGACTTGCGCGACAAAATGGATCAGACGCAGGTAGTTGTCGAGAATGCCGTAGCTGCGCATGTGTACAGCGCCAGCCAAGCCTAGTTCGTCTGCGATGGCGTGTGACGCGCCAAGGCGACGAAATAAAGCGGACAGCGTAAAGCGGCCAACAATGCCATCAGCCGCGACACCAACCGCACGCTGTAAAGCCAAAATATGTTTGCTCATAACCGTAACTCACTACTAAAGCGTCGCTTGCAAAAGATCAGCGCATAAATCGCCATGCTCGACCCGACCACCAGCAGCAGTACCGCAAGCCACGTCACGCCGAATAAACCGCCGACCACCGCAGCCACGCAATTGATGATCAGCCCCGTCTGTAAGTTGATGCACGTTGTATCGACTTTTGATGTCGGCAACGCGATCAACAGCCCACAAATCAAACCAATCACCGCCCATAAAATCATCATGATGTTATGTCCCGATCTTTGATTGCACAGCCTTGATCAGCCATGCACGCACGATTTCGACAATGGCTGGCGCGATAAACGCCACGCCCCCGACCCAGACTGGATTCAACAGCGTCAACGACTTATCAATGTGCAGCACATAAATAAATGCGATCACGCCAAATGTTAGTGACACTAAAAACTTTAGACCAAGCGACATTGGCCGCTTTTTAACGTCCTCAGGCACGGGATAAAACGTGCCAAGCATTGATCCGAGCACTAAGCACAAAATCGATCCAAAAAAGATCAACTCAGTCGGATACGTGGCCACCAGCTCAGCAAGCGGACTGGCGGCAAACGTTCGACGCAGCGTCAGCACTGGCACGCTCAAAATCACCGCCACCCGCCACACCAAAGCCCAAAAAACTGCTAACTTCATAAAACCCCCAGATGTAAAAAAGCCCCATGCGGGGCTATAAAAACAAAAACTTGGATGGTGATCACACTGCGACTAGGCGACGCGGATTAGCTGTGCGCTCAATCGCCTAAACTCAGTCACTGTTGATGTTGCGCTTGTTGCAATATCAAAGAGCGTAAAGGTTTTGGTTGCTCCGCTGACGATTGTTGTGTCTATGATGATTGCTTCGGGCGGCGCAATTGCAGCGGATGCAATGCGATAAGCGTCTTTGCGCAAAAACACAATCAAGCTAGTTCCGTGCTTGCTAATGTCGATCACAAAATGCACGACAGATGCTTGGTTATATGCTGTACTAACCGTTGTTGATTGATAGTCGGGCGCAGATAAAACCACACCATCAATTTCTATGATCGGGCTAATATTTGCGCTAGCTGACCTTTTGCTCATTTTATAATTGATCAGCAACTGATAATCACCATCATCGACAAGATCAAGCTCATAGATTGCTGGTAGCGCATCCAATCGCGTAGATTCAGCAATCAAGTCAACTGGAGTGCTTTCATTAATCAGCATTTTTGGATATTGATTATTGATCTGAGCTTGTAGCTTGCCAATTGCCGCTAGTAGCAGATCAGTGGATACAACAGGTGTGCCGTCAGATGTGCTAAGGCCGTCGAGCGTGGTTTGTCTGACTCGGGCGGTTGTAAAGTAAAAATTAAATATGCCTTCTGGCAATTGATCAGTATTGGCTATTGAGCTACTGCCGATTGCTGACCAGCGATTATCTGACGCGTCCCACGCATAGATAATGACATCCGTCCCAATGCCCCAGTCGACTTGGGCGTATTGACCCGCATTTGCGGTCGGGTGAGCTGTTTCTAGCTGCGCAATTGATGTAAATAATCCCAAAAAAAGCACGCTATATGCGGACGCATCCAACTTTTGGCCTATCGCCACCTGCTGCGCTGCATCCGTCGCTGATAGTTCGGATAGAGCTGCGGGTAAGCCGACTACCTCGGATTGGGCACGGGGCTTGGGATTGGGATCGCGGCTCATCACGCCAATTGGCAGCACTAACCCCAGCTGCCGTGCATCGCTGCGCCGCGAAATGTTGATAGGCTGCTGCCAGTGGCTTTTGAGCGCTAAAATCATGGTGTCTGCGCCTCCTGAATCCAAAAGTCAAAATTGATTGAGTGCTTTTGCACGCCGTCGATGATGACTTTAATGTCAGTGACTGCTGGGCAAACAGGCCAGTCATCAGTCGGATCAATGTTTTTGATCAAAAACCAACCCTTGTCAGTGACTTGATCTTCATATGCCTCATAGGTCATTGTTGCGACAAACTCGCCATGGCGGCTGTTGATCTGGCACTCAAAAGACACACCATTATCAATCTCTACCCCCCGAGCAGGGTCGTCGGCAGCAAGACCCAGATCAGGATCGGCATCGTGCAACCAAAGCGGCCAGAGAAACGGGTCGCCGCGCTTAAATGCAAATATCTCGTGACTCATAACCCCTCCAGATAATAAAAGACCCGAATTTTTAGCAGACTAAGGAATGACACCTTCAGCAAAGTCACTGTCGTTGTCATAGTAACGAGCGTCATAATTGACGCAGTTGAGCTTGTTTGTGTTACGAGATGCGGTGGACTTCTCACCGACCAAAAACGCTTTGGGACGGCTATCAGAGTTGGCCACAAGCATGTATGCGGTGCGCACATAGCGGTCATGCTCAAGCACAAGTGGCAGCAATGGCGCTCGATCTAAAACCACGCTGTACGCATCAGCACCTGCACTGCATCCAATCGCATCAACTGATCCGTCATACAGTTGCAAGTGCATCGTGTACGTCTTGAGCGGGTCAAACGCGCATGGCTGCGACGTGGTGACGATCAAACCAGTTTGGGTTTCAATCTCGCCATCCTGTGTACCAGTCCGTGTATTGTCAGCAACCAAGATTCGATCCTGACGCACCAGCAGATCCGACTCCTGCATAGCCTCAAACTCAATTGTCTCGCGCTGATACTTGAGCTTGTTCCAGATGCGCCAGGCCGCAAAGTGGGCTTGACGCTTGTTGCGCACCCCGACTGACTCAACTTTTTTGGGATTAACGATGAAACTGGTTGGCACTCGAAGCGTCACTTTTGCATCGTCTTTAGGATCAGTCCAAAGATATTCAACGCCATCATGTCTATTCTCAATACCAAATGAGATGGTGCGCTTTTCAGTGCGCGGGACTTTGTTGCGATGATTAAACAGCAATACGCTGTCGTCATTCAGCGCCTCAAAGTGCAGCTTGATTTGATTACCCTGCCGATACGCCTCACAAAATACTGTCTGAGCAATTGTGTTGACAATCTCTTCAAATGATTGATTGCTATTGTCAAATGTGTAGCAAAACTCTGCTGCATCTGTTGTGCCAAAATACGCGGCGACATCGGCAATGGTCTGGTAGATGCCCTCCAAATCAACCTCAGCCGCGATTCTGCGGCCAATCGATTGGTCAAAGCAGACCGATGCGATTGCATCCGCAGCGCTATTTGTCGGGTAGCGCTCGGTGGTCATCTCGCCTGTCAGTGCATTAAAAGTTGGCAGCTTGCGCTGGACTAAAAAGTTCAGCTTGCGCTCTTTGACGGACAGCGCGCCAGCGGTGGCATAAGTTCGAGCGCGGACAATCGTGGTGTCTCCGTATTGTGTGCGCTGCAATTCTTGCGCCCCATACAAGTCCCGCCACTTGACCTCATCAACCACGTTGCCCTTAAAGTGCTTGTCGGTCTCACTTGAGCGCCGCACGCGCACCCGACAACGACCAACAAAGCCTGTCTCTACAAACTCAGTGTGACCAATGGTGTCACGCGCCACGCTTGATCCCACCATCTGGACTGGATAAGTCTCTGGCGTGCCAGTGGGATCATCATTTTCGTCAATCGGGGTGACTTCGATTTCGATGTTGACGTGATAGCTATACTGCGCTTCGCCATTGTCTTTAAAAATGCCGTTTTGCGCGACAAAGTTAAAAATCAGGTGGGTTCTGGCAGCATCTTCAAGCACAAAACTGCCGACCCATTTTTCCGCCTCAGTAACCAGCAAAGGGCTGCCATAAGGCGTGGTGTCGTCATCCAGTTGGTCAAGCTCAGCCCAATTTGGGTTGACGGCGGCAGGACTGGATAATGTGATCAGCTTTGCAGACACACCTAATATGGTGTAAGTGCCGTTTAAATCTGCATCAACTTCGATGGGATCGGTCATCGGATCATCATCGTGATCATCAAGGTAAACAAAATTTGCACCTGTGATCGTCAGCGTGTCGCCAGCCTTAAACACATTGGTAAAATCCCGATCTGATGCAGGCGGGAAAATGATTTCATTCGGAAAACGGAATGCGATGTCACCACTGCCGCCCACGCTGTCGCTGTTTGCTGGCCGCAGGATTTGGCCGTTTACAGCGTTAGATTTGATCACTTGGTAGGGTTGGTCAGTGATGGGGTCGCCGTATTGCTGAAACGGCGTACCCACAACAATATCTTCATCCAACTCATACAATTGCGCTGATGCGCCTGCAATATCTGCCAGTCGCGTCTCACCATCATAGACATCTTTGATGTCGTACTGCCCACGTCCGATGCAGGCGAGCATATACTCCACTTCGACGTTGTTTTCGTACACCGTGTACGGCAGGGCGATCAGGTCAGGCGTGCTGCGAACTGTGCCAAATATGTCAGGGATACGAGCATTAACACGGGGTCGATTGGTGCGATTCGATAGCTCGTTATTTGGACTGCTGTTGCGTTGGTTTTGCTGATCAATAGTCGGAATTTTCGGCATTGGCATCAGCAATTCAACTGCCTTGGCAATCAAAAAGATGGCCGCTACAGTTGCTGTGATAGGGTCGGCAGGGTAAATAACGACATAAAATATGCCATCCAAGCCACGCATCCGATCAAGCGTAAACTGGTCACATGGGGTTACGTCATGCTCTTGCGCGATGTAGTTGTGATAAATCCGTGCCGTCTCTGGCCAAAGATCCAGCTCAGACTCTAAATAGTCCAGCACATCATCAACCGACTCACGCGTCCATGTGTCTGGCGCGTAGACATCACGCGCAATAATCACTTGCTTCATCTGTAAAACCTCACGCGGTCAAAGCCGATTGATGCAATCGCCAACGGCATGTACTGCACGCCTTGCTCGGTGATATGCAAAACTTTATGGCGATAAAAAAGCCCAACGTGTGGGCTTTTATTGCGTCCGTGCATCAGCACAATGCAGGGTGACTCGGGCTTCGGCAGCCGCTCAAATGCCCGTGTGTCGTCTCGCTGCAACCCCTTGCCATCACTGACAGCACGCATAACGCCAGCACTTCGGGCGCTCAGATCATCACCTGTGACCAACTTCCACGCATCACATAAAAAATGTACGCAGTTGTAGCGCTGTTTGTGATAGACACGATCAAATAGCGGATCAATCATAAAAAGCCCCGCAGGGCTGGATACAGCTCAACGGTGTATAGCTCGCCAGTTTTGGTGTTATTTAGCTCTTGCGCTTTGGCTGTAAAAGTTGTCACACCTGCTGAGTCTCGACTCATGCTAGACACCTCCAGCGGCTCAATCAAAAAAACAGGTTGGCTCAGGTCTGTATGCTGATAAACGCGGTATGTGACCAACGGCTTAATGTCTGCAAATATGCCCGACAGCACTAGATCAATCTCGCTGGGCAATACTGTACCCAACTCGCCAAGCGAAATAGACAGAGACTGATCAAGATCGTCTGTTGTACTGCCGCGATCTATGCGCACTGGGTAATACACATAATCATGTGTTGTTGCATCCTCATGCGTCACGGTCACGCCATCAGGCGCATTGCGCACGATGTAATATGTCTGAGTAAAAGACGGATGCGACACCTCCAAGCACTCAAGCATGACCACCGCAGCGGGTCGATTCAGCAGGGATTCAGCAAAACTAGGCATCTGGATTCCTCGCGACAATTAGCGACAAATCGGCGTCGGCATCATCTGGATTGCTCAGCACTTCAAGCGTCGCACTGACTGTGTAGGCCATACCAGACTTGTTATCCAATCGGACTGACTTGGGCATAAAATGGCATTTGTACTTGGTCAATACGCCGTCATCTAATTTAAGCGACACATAAAATGGACGGCATCGATAGCGCCAAACCCGATAAAATGCCATCAGATAGTCATAATCAGCCCCATTTAGCACCAAGCCAATATTGACCATTGATGGTGTTTTTGATTCAGCAGACCTTAGATAAGTTGTGCCAAGCTGTTGCTTGTCAGACAGCGTATTAACACCATAAGCCGCACTATATGCGGCTTGCTGTGGGATTAAATCCAAATAATCCAAATCCAACGCTGGATTATTTCGCGAATCAACCAATGCAATATCATCTGACAGCGTAGAAAGCGTTGTAAAACTAAATCCCATACGCTGATTGGTCATCATCCCCATCATCGTTAAATCTTGCGCAACAGCACTAAGCAGATACTCAGTCTCATATCTATCGCGCTGCTGTCGATAATACAGCGCATTATCTCTGATATAGCCAAAGATAATATCACTGACACTGATTTGATTTGGCCGATTATCATCAAGCGTCAAATGCAAGTCTCGGCAATCACCAAAATCAGTGACTGTCATATCGGCAATAGTCGAGTCGTACCACCACAGCTTTGCCGTGCCGCTCTGGCGATATGCCACAGCAGGACGCATGTTTTGATCAAATGCTAGTGCAAGCTCAGTGATACCAGCCGCACTAAACAGCACGGTTGGCGGCACTTCTGGCGCAACGATCATCACGTTATCGCCATCCAGATAGGCTTGCCATATCTTGACTCTAAGTCCTTGCGATGTATCCTGTACCGCAACGCCGCCCCACTCTAAATCTGTGACCTTGCTGCTTTTGATGGGCAATAAAAAATCCGCCTGTTGCGAATCACTTGATAATACATTGTCTGGCAGCATGACTACTCCACATAACGATCCCAGCTTAAAATAAATGGGATGAATAGCGTTTGTGTATCATCCTTGGGCAGCACTGGATCATATTCGATCTGATAACAGCCAATATTCGTGATCAGATAGACAGATTTATTTGTACCAGCATTGGCATTATTCAAGCCGATATTAAATGTCAGCTTAATTTCGTTTGAATTGTTTTCATAATCCGTTTTTACAACAGAGTTTCCCGATACCTGACCGCTGGTCACCATTGTGCCAGACGGGATTTGAAAAGCCGTGCCAATCGCGCCAGTAAATAATCTAGCGCCGCCATATGTTGTGCGGAACGCGTCAACAGGGCTGCCAAGCCCGCCGCCAACTGTGAGCGGATTAAATGTCGAACCCGAAATCGAACTTGCTCTGGCTGTATAATCATGCGTGCCAATCACATTGTTTG
>JAYXXU010000095.1:0-4006 GCA_036019135.1 Pseudomonadota bacterium
AGATTGAAGTATCGTTTTCGAGTCAGCGCTTGGCGGCATTAGGCCTAACCCCACAGCATATTTTTGCAGCCTTAGCCCAACAAAACCAACTCAACCCATCGGGTTCGGTTGATACCGACAGTGATCGGGTGTTTGTGCGCGTGGATGGTGCATTGCGCAGCGCCGCAGATGTGGCCAATGTCAGTGTCAGTGCTGGTGGGCGCTTGCTTAAGCTATCCGATATTGCCGAAGTTCGGTACACCACTGCAGATCCTGCTGATTTTAAGGTGCGTTATCAAGGCGAATCGACGGTGATTATCGGTGTCACTCTACAAAAAAATGGTGACATTTTGGCGTTTGGTCAGGATCTAAAGCAACGGATTGACCAAGTAAGGGCGGAGTTACCGCTTGGAATCAGCTTGGCACAAATTGCCGATCAATCCACGGTGGTCAAGGAATCAGTTTGGGAGTTTGAGAAGGTTTTCTTAGAGGCCTTGGCGATTGTGTTGCTGGTGTGTTTTGTCGCGCTGGGTTGGCGGACGGGTTTGGTGGTCGCCACGTCAGTACCGTTGGTGTTGGGGCTGGTGGCGATGGTGATGTACAGCGTTGGCTGGAATCTAGATCGGATCAGCTTGGGGGCATTAATCATTGCATTAGGGCTATTGGTGGATGATGCGATCATTGCGGTGGAGATGATGGTGGTCAAGCTGGAGGAGGGCTGGGATCGACTGAGTGCAGCAGGCTATGCCTATACCTCGACTGCATTTCCGATGCTGACAGGCACGATGATTACCGTGGCGGGATTCATGCCAGTGGGTTTTGCCAAGTCCACCTCAGGTGAGTATGCGGGTGGGATTTTTTGGGTGGTGGGTACGGCACTGATCGTTTCTTGGTTGGTGGCGGTGATTTTTATTCCGTATCTGGGTACGGTGATGTTGCCCAAAAATCTGGCCGATAAAGTCCAGCATGACCCCTACAATCGGCCGATCTATCAACGGTTTCGCCGTTTGGTGGCATGGGCGGTACGGCGTAAAGGTTGGGTGTTGTCGGCAACAGCAGGGTTATTTTTGTTGGCAGTGGTCGGCATGGGCTTGGTACAGCAGCAATTTTTTCCGACCGCGTCGCGGCCAGAGTTGTTGGTTGAGCTGCGTATGAAAGAGGGCGCGGCATTTCAAGCGACGGAGCATGAAGTCAGGCGTTTGGAGCAGGTGCTGAAGCAAGATCCTGATATCCAGTATTTTACCAGTTATATCGGGCAAAGTACGCCACGGTTCTTTTTATCGTTATCCCCTGAGCTGCCCAATCCAAACTATGCACAGATTGTGATTATGACCAAAAGCACGGTTGAGCGGGAGGCTGTTCGTCAGCGCCTGATGCAGATTTTTGATGAGAACCTTCAGTTTCCTGCGCTACGTGGACGGGTGACCCGCTTGGAGTTTGGTCCACCTGTGGGCTTTCCCGTGCAGTTTCGGGTGATGGGGCCTGATGTGGATCAGATTCGCCAGATTGCTGATCAGGTGCGTGATGAGGTACGCAAAAGCCCATTGGTACGCGATACGCAGTTGGAGTGGAGTGAGCAGGTACGCAGCCTGAATATTCGGATTGATCAAGACAAGGTGCGTCTGCTTGGGCTGTCGAGTACCGATGTGGCCAATACCGTCCAAGCGGTGCTGTCGGGTGCGCCAGTCAGTCAGATTCGGCGTGGCGAAGAGTTGGTTAGTGTGGTGGTGCGTGCCAGTGCGGCCGAGCGGCAGCAATTGGATCAACTAGATGGGATTAATTTGTTTACCCCAACAGGTGCAGTTGTGCCGTTGTCACAAGTGGCGACGATTGAGCCAAGTTTTGAGGAGCCAGTATTATGGCGGCGTAACCGAGATGTGGTGTTGACCGTACGCAGTGATGTAGTGGATGGGGTGCAAGCACCATATGCGTCACAACAAATCATGCCGCGCTTACAGCCGATTATTGATCAGTTGCCAGTAGGCTATCGAATCGAAATGGGTGGGGCAATTGAAGAAAGCGCCAAAGCCAATGAAGCCATCGCTAAGGTGTTCCCAGCGATGCTGTTGGTGATGTTGTTTTTCTTGATGTTACAAGTCCAGAGTTTTGCACGGATGGGATTGGTCTTGTTGACTGCACCATTGGGAATGATTGGGGTCGTGCCTGCCTTATTGATTTCGAATGCGCCATTTGGTTTTGTGGCATTGCTGGGGGTGATTGCCCTAAGCGGTATGATCATGCGTAATTCGGTGATCTTGGTGGTGCAAATCGACCAAGAAATCCGTGAGGGGCGCACCGCTTGGGATGCAGTGATTGAGGCAACAATTCGACGTGCACGTCCAGTGGTATTAACCGCAGCGGCGGCTGTATTGGCGATGATTCCGCTGTCCACCAGTGTGTTCTGGGGGCCTATGGCGATTGCGATTATGGGTGGGCTATTGATTGCAACGGGATTGACCTTGTTGTTTGTGCCCGCACTGTACGCCTTGTGGTTTCGGGTTAAACCGCCTGTGCAAGCGGTATAATGATGGTTTTGGACGATATCCAGCATGCAAGACCGCAAAGTTGCAATTATTGGCGCAGGTGCAGCGGGGCTGATGGCGGCTGAGGTGCTGTCACAAGCAGGCGTGGCGGTCGATGTGTATGAACATAAACCATCGGCTGCGCGTAAAATACTAATGGCAGGCAAGGGCGGCCTCAATATCACGCATAGCGAGGATATCGCGGCTTTTATTCAGCGCTATGATCAGCCTGAATGGTTGCAACCGATGTTGATGGCGTTTTCGCCTGATGCGATTGTAGCTTGGATGGCTGCGCTTGGGATTCAGAGCTATGTTGGTACGTCGGGGCGGGTATTTCCCGCTGAGATGAAAGCTGCGCCGTTGGTACGGGCATGGTTGGCACGGCTCAAACGCGATGGCGTGCAGTTTTTTCATCGGCATCATTGGTTAGGTTGGGATCAGGCCAGTCAACAAGTGTTTCAGCGTGCCGATGGTTCTCAGTTTGCGCAGCGGTATGCGGCGACGATTTTAGCCGTCGGTGGCGGTAGTTGGGCGCGGCTGGGTTCGGATGGCCAAGCACTGACATGGTTGGTGCAGCAAGGTGTGAGCGTTCAGCCGTTGCAAGCATCGAATTGTGGTGTGCAAGTGGCATGGTCACCATTTGTGCAAGCGTTGGCTGGACAGCCGCTCAAGCGAGTACGGGCTTGGCTGGCCGGTATAGAGCCTGTATTGTCTGATGCGATGTTGACTGGGTATGGGCTAGAAGGCGGCGTGTTGTATGCACTGTCACGGCCGATTCGCCAACAGCTCAATGCTCATGGTACAGCACAGATTTTTTTAGACCTGTTGCCTAACTTGGATCAAGCGCAATTACAAGAACGCCTGCATGCCAAGGCCAAGCAATCACAAACCAATCTGTGGCGTAAAGCAGGACTAGATCCGGTCAAATCTGCCTTGATTCGTGAGGGGCTGCCCAAGTCTGCATGGTCAGATCCTGCACAAGTCGCAGCGCTTTCCAAGCAGCTGTCCATCAAGGTCAACGCGTTACAGCCGATAGATGAGGCAATCAGTACCGCAGGTGGTGTGGCACGATTGGCGTTAGATCGGCATTTGATGCTGACTCAGCAAACGGGAGTGTTCTGTTGTGGTGAGATGCTGGATTGGGATGCACCGACGGGTGGCTATTTATTGACAGCCTGTTTTGCCAGTGGTCGTTGGGCGGGGCAAGGGGTGTTGGGTTATCTGGCTGAATTATCATGATTTGGGGTGGGATACCAACGAATGATCATAGACCATTCGTTAGCGATTACAGCCTATGCCGAGCGCGATGCGTTAAATCGCGGCTTGGTTGACTGGTTTTTCGGCAGCTGGTTTGGCTTTTAGCGCTTGGCTTTTGAGGATAAAGCCTGCCCAGCCATATTTTTTAAATTTACGAATGTTTTGGTGGTCTGTACCCGCGGGGTTGGCCAGCACGGCTTGGTAGTGTTCGGCAAACAAACTCAGTGTGTCTGTTGCACTCAGATGAT
>JAYXXU010000096.1:0-5093 GCA_036019135.1 Pseudomonadota bacterium
AAGTGGTTATCCTCGGTGGTGGAGATACCGCGATGGACTGTAACCGTACCTCGATCCGCCAAGGCGCGGCCACAGTGACCTGTGCGTATCGCCGTGATGAAGCCAACATGCCGGGTAGTGTGCGTGAAGTGAAAAACGCCAAAGAAGAGGGTGTACAGTTCTTGTTTAACCGTCAGCCGATTGAAATTGTCGGTGAAAATGGTCAAGTGACTGGTGTAAAGGTCGTGACGACCCAACTGGGTGAACCCGATAGTCGTGGTCGTCGTAGTCCAGAGCCTGTGCCGAACTCAGAAGAAATTCTGCCTGCGGACGCGGTGATTCTGGCATTCGGTTTCCGTCCAAGCCCAGCGACATGGTTCGGTGACCAGTCGATTGCGATGGATGGTTCAGGCCGAGTGAATGCGCCTGAGCAACAAACCTACAAATTCCAAACCAGCAACCCAAAAATCTTTGCGGGTGGTGATATGGTGCGTGGCTCTGATTTGGTGGTGACTGCGATCTGGGAAGGTCGTCAAGCAGCCGAAGGCATCTTGGATTATCTTGATGTCTGATGCTGGCACTGTATTGTGATCAAAAAAGCCCAACTTAGATTGGGCTTTTTTGTGGATGGGATTAGGTGTTGGCTCAAATCTTGGCCGCTGGATATCCGCGTTTAACGCTCGCGTTTCCAGATTTGGGTGCGACCTAGCATTGACACACCAATAAATCCCCGTACCTCAAGATTTTGCTCATCTGGGGACAGCTTGACGCGGAGTCGGTAGGTTTTGCCATTGAGAGGATCTAAGATCTCGCCGTTTTCATAGCTGTTATTGCCCACGGCTTTGAGGTTATAGACAATCGGCAAACCAACCAATGGCTGATTTTTTAATGCTCCCGTGCATTTGACACAGTTGGTAATCTTGGTGCCTTCAAGGCGTTGAATAATCTTACCCGTGACCACACCATGTTTGACTTCGAGTTGAACGATGGCTTTGGCGACGCCAGTCGCATCGTCAAAGGTGCGCCAGACCGTATCGTGTAGTGGATCGGCAGCAGCTGCCAAGGCACTACTGCCCAATAAACATAAAATTGCAGCAATCCGTGGAAGCATGGTGAAATCCCTCATCAATCAGTTGGCAGAGTATCGTCCGTAACGTTGTCTTGTATGACGTGATATTGGACAAGACACATCCGTGGTGCACCGATTATGCGCACAATTTAATAGATTAAGCCTGAGATTCCCTGACTAAGGGGTTCATATTTTGTAAGGAGAAATGGTTGCTTTTTCAAATTCCTAATAAGGGGATGGTGGTATGGCATTATTGATTGGGTAGATGGGTTAGAAACCATTTGAGGTAATCAATGCGTTCACGCGTGAGACTCAATTCACAGAGCTGTTGGCGGTTGGTTTGGTGTTGCTGATCACCAGTTGCTAAGGCTTCGAAGCGGCAGTTTTGCTCACGAAATTGTAGCCATTGGTATTGCGCTTTAAGCAGATGAGCATCTGCTTTGGTCGAGGAGGAATTAGAGGATTGGGAATGCTGATAGCGGCTCATCAGTTGATTATAGAGATCATTGACCTCCAGATTGGCGAATTCGAGCTGTGCTGCAATACAGTTGGTCACAGGACGATTTGATTGGAGCTGGCGACAGTCCAAATTGATATACGACTGGTGTCGTGCAAAATAATCTGTCGCCAAAGCTGGCATTGCACAGCAACAGAGTGCAAGCCAGAGCCACTGTATCCGCATGAAATTAACCTGTCATTGCTGGGGTGGCGTGCAATTGTACGGGAATACCATTTAGCACGGCATTACCAGATAGCTGGTCAATCGCTTGCTCATCGGTCAAATCATTGATGCTGACTCCCGCATGCTGCTCGGCGACTGGCCATTGTGTGCCAATTTTATTGTGCCCCCAGCCATGCGGAATACTGATCACACCACGCATCAGATGGGTGGTAATTTCGGCAGGCAGTTGGATTGAACCGACTCGAGAACGCACAGTGACCAATTGCTGATCCGTAATCCCCAGTGTCGCTGCATCGTCAGGATGTAGCATCACCGTACAGCGTGATTTGCCTTTAACCAAACGGTGGCTGTTGTGTAGCCATGAGTTGTTACTGCGTAGATGGCGTCGGCCAATCAATTGAAATGGATATTCGGTATGCGCCGCAGGTTGTTGTGCTGATCCAAAAAAATGCCGCTCCAGCCGATTGAGATCAGGCATAAAATAATCCAACGCCAAATGAATGGTTTTGTCTTTATGCCACAGCCCTTGTGGTAATTGGGGTTGTAAAGCACCCAAGTCGATGCCATGCGGGTGCTGCTTGAGCTTGGCTAGGCTCAATCCCTTATGAAGTTTGAGTTTGCCGCCATATTGTCCTGACCGAAGTAGGCCATCAACGATGGTGGCAGGGCCGAGTTCCCGCACAACTTTGTGGACGATGGGCTGAAACAGCCGATGTTTATCTTGCATCCGTAAGGCCAGATCCAGATAAATCTGCCAGTCTTGGCGAGCATCGCCTTGCGGCGCGAAGAGGGCATTTGACCATTTGGCACTATTACGCACCGCAAATAAATGAAAGACTAAGTCATAGTGATCACGTTCTAATGGCCCGACGGGTGGCAGGATAATATGGGCATGTCGATTGGTTTCATTGATATAAAAATCCACCGATACCATAAAATCAAGTTGACCCAGCGCTTGGTCTAATTGTGTACCATTGGGTGTGGAGAGGACGGGGTTACCTGCTGCTACAATCAGTGCGCGAATTTGGCCTTGACCAGCGACCAAGATTTCTTCTGCCAATGCAGAAACGGGCAGCTCACCTGCAAATTCAGGCAGACCACGTACTCTAGAGTGATAGCGTCCAATATGGCCACGGCCTGATTGTCCCAAAATATCCGCCGCAGGACTGGCAAACATTAAGCCACCACGATGATCAAGCCGCCCTGTTAACAGATTAAGCAGCATGATCAGGTACTGGGTCAGTGTGCCAAAAGCCTGTACCGAAGCCCCCATCCGCCCATAACATACCGCCGTTGGTGCAGCGGCAAATTGACGGGTCAATTGTCGAATCGTTGTCGCATCAATCCCTGTGTGTTCAGCCACGCGTTCAGGTGGATATGCCGCGACAAACTGGCCAAGTTGATCTAAATCAGGCGTGAAGGCATGTAACCGATTTGGCTTCAGCAGGCGTTCAGCATGCAACACATGCAGCATGGCCAGTAGCAGTAGGGCATCACTGGCAGGCTTGATAAAAATATGTTGACTGGCAATTTCGGCAGTTTCGGTCAGACGTGGATCAATCACAACAACTTTGCCGCCCCGTTGCTGTATGGCCTTGAGTCGTTTTTTGACATTAGGGACGGTCATGATGCTACCGTTAGAGGCCAGCGGATTGCCACCAATGATCAAAAAAAAGTCGGTGTGGTCAATGTCAGGCACAGGCATATACAAATAATGCCCAAACAGTTGATAGGACACGATATGGTGTGGCAGTTGATCAACTGAGGTGGCCGAAAACTTGTTCTTGGTTTTGAGGCTTTTGAGGAACATTTGGCCGAGCAATAACGTGCCCATGTTGTGTGCATTTGGATTGCCCAAATATGCGGCAACGGCATCTTTGCCATATTGTTTTTGGGTGCTTTTTAGCTGCGTGACAACGGTATCTAATGCTTCATCCCAACTGATTTTTTGCCAGCCTGCTGCGGTGCGTTTGATTGGGTGGCGAATGCGATTGGGATCTTCGTGCAAGTCTTGCAGTGCGGTGGCTTTGGGGCAAATATAGCCTTGACTAAAGGGATCGGCTTGGTCACCACGAATTGAGACAATCTGCTGGTCTTCGGTTTGAATCACGATCCCACACATCGCCTCACACAGCGTGCAGGTGCGATAGTGAGTATGTGTGCCTATTGCCTCAGCGCTGAGTTCTGGTTGATTAAATGGCAAATGAGAGTGAATTGACGACATGCGGCTGTCCTTGCGTAGATGAGGGTCTATCGACTCATGTTATGGATGGCAATGCCTCCACACTCTACAAAAAAATACGGCAAATGACACGGGCTTTTGTTGGTGAGGTGGGGCAGATGCCGTCAGCCCAATGGAATTTCTGCTAAAATTCGCCGCACTTGTGGAGAAGGCCAATTCATGAATCAGCCGCGTATCAAAATCCAACGTCGACCAATCAGTGGGGTATTTTTGCTGAATAAACCAGAGGGTGTGAGCTCGAATGGGATTTTGCAAAAGGTGCGTTGGTTGTATCGCGCCGAAAAAGCGGGTCATACGGGTGCATTAGATCCACTGGCAACGGGATTGTTGCCGATTTGTTTGGGTGAGGCGACTAAGTTTTCGCATTACTTATTGGATGCAGATAAACGCTATCAAACGGTGGTGCGTTTAGGCCGTACCACAACGACTGCTGACCGTGAAGGTGAGACGTTGCAAGAGCGCCCCATTCCTGTGTTGGATGCAGCGTTGATTGAATCTGCGCTCGCTCAGTTCCGAGGGGACATCTTGCAAGTCCCACCAATGTATTCCGCGCTCAAAAAAGACGGTCGTCCACTGTATGAGCTAGCACGGCAGGGCATTGAGGTGGAGCGTCCTGCCCGTCCTGTGACGATTTTTGATTTGCAGTTGATCAGCTTTAGCGCAGAGACCCTGACGCTGGATGTGACCTGTAGTAAGGGCACATATATTCGGACATTGGCCGAGGATATTGGTGAGGTGTTGGGTTGTGGCGGCTATGTCGAGACCTTACATCGAACACAGACGGGTGGTTTTCACTTAGATGAGCAGTTGACCGTTGAATACCTAGAATCATTAGACGAGCCTGCCCGTGAGGCCTTGCTGTTGCCAATGTATGCGCCTGTTTTGGATTTGCCGCGTATTGATCTAGACCATGGTGAAGATTTTTATTTTAAACGTGGTCAAGCGGTGATGGTGGAGGCTGCGCAAGGGGTAGCATTGGCGTTTGCCAAAGGGCAATTTTTAGGCTTGGGCGAAGTAAATGACGCGCGCCAGTTTCAGCCGAAGCGCTTGGTTAACTATCCTGATACGATGGCCTAATCGCATCATCCAGTTGGTACGGTTGGATCTCAGACCATCAGATC
>JAYXXU010000097.1:0-3209 GCA_036019135.1 Pseudomonadota bacterium
GGCTTGTTGGTGGTGACAACGCTTATTTCAGGGGGGGTGTTGACATATTGATTGAAAATCTAGAGATTCATGCCACCCTGCCGCTTGGCACGACAGGTTATGTGGAGATTGGCAATGTTGGGATGAGCTTTAAGACCAAAAAAGGCGAGTTCGAAGCCCTACGCGACATCAATCTGAAGATCAGTAAAGGCGAGTTTGTCAGTTTGATCGGGCATTCGGGCTGCGGTAAGTCGACGCTGCTCAACCTGATCGCGGGCTTAACCACACCAACCAAAGGCCATGTGATTTGTAATGGTCGTGAGATTGCAGGGCCAGGCCCTGAGCGGGCAGTGGTGTTCCAGAATCACTCGCTGCTGCCGTGGCTGACCTGCTTTGACAATGTCTATCTAGCGGTGGAGCGGGTGTTTTCGGACAAAGAAAACAAAGCGCAACTGCGTGAACGCACTGAAGATGCACTCAAGATGGTTGGCCTTGCACATGCCATGCACAAATATCCGAACGAAGTCTCGGGTGGTATGAAACAACGGGTCGGGATTGCCCGCGCCCTGTCGATGCAGCCGCAAGTGCTGTTGCTGGATGAGCCGTTTGGAGCATTGGATGCTTTGACCCGCGCACATCTACAAGATGAGCTGATCGGGATTGTGCAGGAGACGCACGCCACAGCGGTGATGGTCACCCACGATGTCGATGAGGCGGTATTGCTGTCGGATCGTATCGTGATGATGACCAATGGCCCCGCCGCTACGATTGGTGAGGTGCTGACTGTCGACTTGGCGCACCCGCGTGATCGTTTGGTACTCGCTAACGACTCGCACTATCACCAGCTACGGGCGCAAGTGATGGAGTTTCTCTATCAACGCCAAAAACGTCCCGCTGCCTAGTGTCCATGCTCAGTCCAGTCTCTGGTGTCGTGCTGGGCTGATGCGCTGAATCTGAATCGTTGTTTGTGGTCTATCGTCATGCCTGTATGGGCGTGGCACTCGGTCAACTCATGCCCAATTTGGGCGATAAATGCTGTTTTTGGGGATAGATATGATGAAATACACTGCACCAAGCCTATTGGCACTCGCCGTCAGCAGCCTGATGTTATCCAGCACTGCGGCCATGGCAGCCGACCCACTGACCCAAGCGTTAGCAGGTGGCAAAGCCACTATTCAGCTACGACCACGTCTGGAGTTGGTTGAGCAAGACGGGGCAGTTGATTCCGCCACTGCGTTGACGCTGCGTAGTGTGTTGGGCTATGAAACCGCTCCGATTGAGGGCATCAAAGCCTATGTCGAGTTTGAGGATATTCGCGCCCTCGTCGATAACTACAGCGTGCCTGTGGTGCAGCCCAATGCCAAATATGCGGTGGTGGCTGATCCCGAACTGACCCAAGTCAATCAGGCATTTTTCAGTGGGTATGGGGTGAAATTAGGTCGGCAAAAAATCGTAATCGACAATGCGCGTTTTGTCGGTGATGTGGGATGGCGGCAAAACGACCAAACCTTCGATGCGCTCAGCTATCAGACCAAAGCGCTTGTACCATGGCTGAATCTATCTGTGGCTTATGCCAACCAAATCAATAGCATCAATGGTCAGTCAGGTGAGGTAGAACTGCCCATCGTGCATGCCAAAGCGTCCACGCCGATTGGCGCGAATATCGGCCTGACATGGGTTGGGCTCAAAGGCAAAGAAACGGTTGGACTTGGCTCGGCACTCAAGGCAGCGAGTCGTCAGCATGCCGCCCTGCGTATCGATGGCAAGTATCAGCAGTTTTTATATGATCTAGGCTATGCCAAGCAAGATGATTATGCGGGCAGTGCTGTGGCAAATGCTGATTATTATGCACTGATGCTCGGTTATGACTTTGGCAAAGCCAAGCTAAGTGTGCAACAGGAAGGTCTTGAATCGGGTTTTGCCACACCGCTGGCGACGCTACATGCCTTTAATGGTTGGGCAGACAAATTTTTGGCCACGCCGACCGCAGGTCTAGTCGACACCAACATCAAGCTGAGCGGTGCATATGCAGGCTTTAATTTGGCTGCTGCGTATCATCGATTTGAGTCTGAGCAAGGTAGTACGCACTATGGTGATGAGATTGATCTGAGCGCCGCCAAAAAGCTCAATGCCAATACCACAGGATTGCTCAAAATCGCCCACTATCAAGGTGGCAATGATGCTACTACCCCCGCTGCATTGACGTTGGATCAAACCAAACTCTGGTTGCAATTGGACTATAAGTTTTAACCCGTTGAACGGCTGATATTGGTTTTGCACCGGCGTTCATCTTGGGGTGAGCGCCTTTTTTTTGATGGAAGGAGTGTTCGAATGAATCCAAATACCACGGCGCTGAGCCAAACCCTGCTAGCCGCTAAGGGTGCAAAAGATCTGACATGGGATGCGTTGGGTGCAGCGCTTGGCAAATCCCCCGTGTGGGTTGCATCGGCCTGTCTGGGCATGAACAGTATGCCCGCAGCTGATGCAGAAGCGCTGTGTCAGGTGCTGGGCTTAGATGCGAGTATCGCGGCACAATTGCAGCAATACCCCACGAAAGTCTGGACACAAGCCATTCCGACAGATCCATTGATCTATCGACTGTATGAGGTAGTCGGGGTCTATGGCGATACGATTAAAGCAGTGATTCAAGAAAAATTCGGTGATGGCATCATGAGTGCGATTGATTTTTCGATGGAGATTGACAAAATCGAAGACCCTAAAGGAGATCGGGTGTTGCTGACTCTGAATGGTAAATTTTTGCCATACAAAACGTGGTAAGTGAGCATCTGCCCGTGTATTTTTGGGGATCATGGCCTCAGTAAAAAAGCTAGAGTCAGTTGATATGCTTATCCAATAATTCTGTTCAGAGCGCTGTCAGTCGTGGTGTGAGTGATTGGTGTTGGAGCGATTTTAATGATGAAAATTAGTCTGATTTTTATTGAATCCATGCTTCTAAACAAAAGTTTAGGAGGCGTTCAGATCGGAGATTCAAGAGATAAAATTATCCAATATTTTGGAGAGCCTTTGGACTTCTTGCCTCAGAAGAAAAAGAATAAAGCGATTTTTTCATATGGGGCATTGCAGCTTTATTTATTGGATGGAACATTAGACCTCTTGCGAAAATCATTTTTTGATCTGCATCCAGTTTAAAAGGCCAGCTATTAGATTCATTCGTAAACCATACCGCCGTCTTCTATTTCGATAACGCTCTGAGACGATCTTAAACCGCT
>JAYXXU010000098.1:0-2644 GCA_036019135.1 Pseudomonadota bacterium
TCGCTGTTTTTGCACCCTCGGCAATATCTACAAAGAAGCCAGATAAGCTGTCTACGCCTGCGTTTGCTGCCGTATCCCGCATGTTCGCAATAGCTTCTTGCCAAGCTGTCGGCACTGCAACAGCAACTTTAGCAACATCGCCGCGCAACTGCTTCAATGCTTCAATCGCCGCTGGTACGCCCTGCTGAGCCAATGTTTCAAGCATCCAATAAAAGCGCTGAATGCCCTGTTCGCCGTTAAAAAACGATTGTCGCACTTGCTCAAGCTCAATGCTTAACTGCTGCGCCTGCAGCGGGTTTTGTGTGATTTTGGTGCGTATCTGCTGCTCGATTGCGCGATATTCTTCGATACGATCAACTATCACTTTCTCAAGACGCGATGCTTCATCGTCAAGCATCTGCTGTGTGGCTTCTGCAATAGCGCTGGCTTCTAGCTGTTTGAGCAATGCTATTTCATTATTGCGCTGCTCTTCTGTTAGCTTCGAGTTCTCTTCGATTTTTCGACGCTCAAGATCATACTGCGCACGCACACGCTGCTCTTCTGTGCGCTGTAAGTCGTACACATTCTTGGCGCGCTCATCAAATTCAAGCTGATACTGTCGCATCCGATCCCGATGCGCAGTGACCTCAGCGATCTTCTGAGCATCAATTTGTAAAAGCAATTGTCCTTTTTTCGATTCTACATCTTTGCCCTGTTCAACAATGTCTGCACGCTGCACTGGGTCTTTTGTCTGTGACATCTGATATTGTAAAAGCGCTTTTTCGTTGTCATGCAGTCTTTTGACAAGCTCCATCTTGCGCTGATAAAACGTTTCAATATCAGCCTGCGTTTTATTTTGCAGGGCTGAAAAATCAACTTCGATCATGTTTAACGCTTGCTCAAGCTCGCGCTTACGCTGCAACAGTCCAGCATTTGGCATGATGCCGCCTGAGCCTTTTTTGTCTACGCCGCCACTGTCGCCACTATCTCCAGCAACCTTGTACCTCTCTAGACGATCACTGCCATCCCCTCCCTGCCCTTCTTCGCGTGTCAAATCGTCGTATAAAGCGAGCAAAGCTGCTTGATCAAAACTATCTTTGACAGCATTTAGTCTTGCAGCGGCCTCTGCATCAATCGCAGCAAGTGCATCATCATATGTCTGCTGTTTTTGCTGACTGCTTGAGCGTTTGTTAAATGGGTCAGATACAATATCAACAGCCCCAGCGACAGCAACAGAACCCTTTTGAATCAAGCTACGCACGGTAGTCCATAGGTTGCCGATAGCGTTTAGCTCAGTGATTGTGCTAAGCCAAACGGATTTTAAATGCTCGCCCAATCCGCTAAATGCTGACTCAATAGCACGAAAATCACCTCCAACATCATCGCCAAAAAGACTAAATGCACGCGCTAATCCGCCAAGCGCCGTAGGAATCTCTCCAGATTTTATTTTTTGAGTAAACCGATCAAGCGCATTACTACCTTGCTTAAAAATACGCTCAAGCATATCGCCCAAGCCCGACTGACTCACGGCAAGCAACATATCGCGCCAAGACTGCTTAAAATTCGCAATCGCACCGTCAAGCGTTTTCATGCGCTCATTCATTGCGCCGTCGAAATTGACCTCTCCGATTTGCATCAGATAGTTTTCAATTTCCGCCGCGCTTTTCTTAACAGTCGTTGTCACGCCTTGAAACGTAAATGAAACGCTGTCGCCCTGTTGACTTGCTCGAATGCCAAACTCTTTAAGGCGTTCGAACTCAAGTGTCGCAGCGTCAGCAACAGCTTCGATGAACTGCATCAAGTCTTTGCCCATCGCACTGGCTGTATTTCCATACGACTTAAGAGCGCGCTCAGAAGGCGTTAGACCCATGTTGCGCAACTTGGTAAAGCCTTCCACCGCCTGTGCCAAGCTATAAGGCGTATTGCGTGCAAACTCTTGCAGCACAGCAAATGCTTTGGCGGCCTCCTCTGCCGACCCTGTTGCTGTAATCAACCCCGCATTTAGCCTGTCAAACTCGGTTTGCACATCAACAAGTTGACGTGCAAGCAATCCAGCCCCCAGTCCGCCTGCCAGCGTTGAAACTAGGTTGCCTAATCCGCCCAGCCCCCCAATTCCACCACCCGCACCACCTCCACCTCCGCCGCCGCCCCCTCCGCTGCTCATCGCTTGGCGCAAACGAACAACCTCGATCTTTAACTGATCAAGAGATGTTATGAGATTGCCAAGGCTTGATGTGATATTGACGTTTAGATTGATGCGACCTGCCAAGCGTGACATCTGGGCAATTGTATGACGCACAAGCAGCACTGCGGATCGCAACTGAGTCCGCAGATGCGGCAAATCGACATCTAAACGTACCGCACCTGCAATACCTTGATTGCCCAACAACGATCTAATCTGTGCTTGTACAGCTGCAACTTGTGCGCGTAACTGTCCTTGATCTGTGCGCAAGTGAACAGGCACGGATACGCCACCGATTGCACGAACTGCCGCTTGGATCTGTGGTCGCATGGCCGCCAAATCAGCCCGAATCGTCGCAAGATCGGCTTGCACCTTCACCTTGACGGTTTCAGTCGCCCCAGCGCCAAGCTCACTGCGGATTAAAGCCTTGGCGCTGGCAATTTCAGCTTGCAGCTTTGGCCGATCAATCTTGAGGTCAAGCGT
>JAYXXU010000099.1:0-1862 GCA_036019135.1 Pseudomonadota bacterium
TTCGTTCATCATTAACCTCAGAGTGTAAAAAATGCGGTGGGATTACGGCAGTGCATGCTGCGTGATGAGGCTATAGTGGCAAAAAATTGCCAGATTAGATAGGGGAGAAATGGGGTTATGCGACGTATATTGTCGCATGCTTGCAAGCGTGAATGTGGCGCTTAAAACCCTTCATCATTGCTGTCATAGCTCGCATTGGCGCGTGCTGTGTTGTCTTGTTGAAACCGATGAATTTGGCGTCGATCACGTTTGGTCGGACGGTGATCAGGTCGGGCAAGATTTGAGAGTTTGCGGTGCGCAGCGATCAATTCACGTTTGGCAATACTGGCTGGGGTTTCTTCGTACATCATCTGTGCGGCTGGTGCGCCACCGCGTATGTCGGTCAATTGTCGTACGATCACAGTTTTTTCTTCAAAACCCTGCCGAATACTCAATTCCATGCCGACATGAATGTCTTTGCTGACTTTGACCCGTTCTTGTTGATGATGTACCTTGCCGCCTTCAATAGCCTGTTTGGCCAGACTACGCGTCCGAAAGAACCGTGCTGCCCAAAGCCATTTGTCGACCCGCATCCGCTGTTCTGCACCCGTTGAGGCGGCTTGTGGCTGTTGTGAACGTCCCATCGTGTGATCTCTCCGATTCGATCCCCCATCTTTTGCAGTGGGTTATGGGGGAATCCAAAAGGATTATCAAGGATAGAATCCTGTGTCAACCAAGCCTAAAACGCTTAAAGCGTTTTGATCAAGTCAGTTAAGTGATCCAGCGCAGGATGCACAAGATTAAATCGCGGTGGTAGGAGGCTATCTGGTTGTGCAATGCCGCGCACGTGGAGGCCAAAGGCTTTGGCCGCGTGGAGGACTGGCTCGCTGTCATCAATCAGTAGGCTGGATTCAGGATCAAAAAAGAATTCTTCTTGTAGGCGCGTCCAGAATTCGGGCTGTTCTTTGGCAAAGCCCAGTTCATGGCTACAGATGATTTGATCAAAACGACCTGCTAGATCGGTTTTTTCGAGTTTAATATCCAGTACCAATGGGTGAGCATTGGTGACCAGCCACAAGGTTTTGCCTGCCTGTTCGAGTGCATCTAATGTTTCATGTACGCCCGCGCGTAGTGCAATGCGATCCTTATGGCGATGTTTGAGCGTTTCGAGGTCAATCCCCAGCGTCTGACTCCAAAATGACAACGAATACCAGTTGAGCGAGCCTTCTTCTTGTTGAAATTGGGGTTGGAGGGTTTGTAATGCTTGTGCAGGAGGATGGTTGTTTTGGTTTGCCCATGCGTGTGGAACGGCTTCACGCCAAAAAAAATTATCAAAGGCCAGATCAAGTAACGTGCCGTCCATGTCGAACATCACCGTTTCAATCTGATTCCATGCAATACTCATACGTCACTCTTCAATACGGAAAAATTTATGAACACGCCCTTGTTGGCGGATTCTGTCTGGGTTGAGCTGGTTCAGTTAGCGCAAGCGGTAAGCGCCCAATTGCGGGTATTCTACGCTGATCCAGCCGCGCTGGATATTCAGCATAAAGCAGATGAATCCCCAGTAACCGCCGCTGATCTGGCGGCGCATCAAATGATTGAGCAAGGTTTGCAGCAATTGACCCCGACGATTCCACTCCTGTCTGAGGAGTCAGCAGATCATGCGGTGCGGCATGCGTGGGATCGGTTTTGGTTGGTTGATCCGTTGGATGGTACCAAAGAATTTATCAATCGAACGGGTGAGTTTACGGTCAATATTGCCTTGATTGATCAAGGACAAGTGCATGCTGCCCTGATTGCCATCCCCATGCAGCAGCAAGTGTATGCCATGGCGCAGGGTCACGTCTGGCGGATTGGTGCGGATCAGGTTTGGCACGTGG
>JAYXXU010000100.1:0-3678 GCA_036019135.1 Pseudomonadota bacterium
GTTTGAGTTGATTCAGCAACAGCTCGAGGACAGCGGGGCAATTAATGTACTACGGCATGGTGTGGTGTTATCAGGCGAGGCCAGTCAGATTGAAGGGCTAGTCAGTTTGGCGCGTCGCGCGTTGGGGCTTCCAGCCCATTTGGCCAATTCGCCAATCGGCGTTGAGATCAGTGAGGAGCGTCGTGCGCTACTCAAGCGCCAGACGTATAGCACTGTCAGTGGTTTGTTATTGTATAGCCAAAGCGAGCAGCAGCGTTTGGCCGAAAGCAGTGTAGCTGATCTTGATCGACATCAGCCTGTGGTAGATCGTTTGGTGATCAATCCATGGCGTCGGATGATGGATAAGTTACGTCAGTTGATTTGAGTCTTGTCGCTGAGGGGAGGGCTAAAAGCACCGTGTCATACCATGTTTTTGGCGTGTCGGTGTGCGCAGCTCCCGTAATCCTTAGCAACGTTTAACCAGCATGAATCTGCTTGACAGGCCAACCGCCTGACACGCATTCTCATACCCTTTGATTGATATTGGCACGGCACGATGTTTTGCCAGTGGCCTGAGTGGAGCCCGAGGACATGTCTTCTTTTAAGCTAGTCGACACCGATATGCCTGACGATAATGGACAGGCTCGGTTTACCGTGTTTGGCGTGGGTGGCGGGGGCAGTAATGCCGTTGATCACATGGTGCGCACCGGCATTAACGGGGTCAGATTTGTTTGTGCCAATACCGACAAGCAAGCCCTAGATCGGATGTCTGCGCCCTCACGGATTCAACTGGGTGTGCAAAGCACACGCGGTCTTGGTGCAGGGGCTAATCCCGAAGTTGGTCGCCAAGCCGCAGAAGAAGAGCGTGAGCAGTTGCTACAGGCACTCGAAGGGGCTGACATGGTATTCGTTACCGCAGGTATGGGCGGTGGCACGGGCACAGGTGCAGCACCTGTCATTGCAGAGCTGGCCAAAGAATTGGGGATTTTGACTGTAGGTGTGGTGACCACGCCATTTTTGCTCGAAGGCCGTCGTCGGATGAAGTCTGCTGAACGAGGGATTGCCGCGTTGGCAGAGCATGTTGACTCACTGATTATTATTCCCAACGAAAAACTGCTCACTGTGTATGGTGACATTTCGATGGTTGATGCTTATAAAAAAGCCGACGATGTGCTACTCAATGCGGTACGGAGTATCTTTGATTTGATCGTTAACCATGGTCGGATCAACCTTGACTTTGCTGACTTGAAGACCGCGATGAGTACACGCGGTTATGCCATGATGGGGATCGGGAGTGCGCGTGGGGATGATCGTGCGCGTCAGGCTACTGAAATGGCGATTCGTAGTCCATTGCTGGATAATATCTTGCTCGAAAATGCCAAAGGGGTGTTGGTCAATATCACCGCAGGTGAAGATATCAAAGGCAGCGAAATCCAGATGATTTCGGATGTGGTGAGCCAGATTGCCGATATGGATGAAGGCGATATTTTCTACGGTACCGTCATTGATCCTGAGGCACGCGATGAGTTGCGTGTGACTGTGATTGCCACGGGATTGACCCGCGATGAAAACGGCGTGATGTCAGGCAGCCGACAACCTGTCAGAGCTGCACCCAATGTGGCACAGCCAAGTGTGAGTGCTGCCACACCAAGCGATGATGATGATGTGCCAGCGATTAGCCGCCGTAGCCAGCCTGCTGCCGCAGCGACCCCTGCCAGCCGTCCAGCAGCAGAAAAACCTGCGACCATCAGTATTCAAGATTTTTTGAAAAATCATCAAAAACGCTAAGCAGATCTTGAGCTTAAAACCCGATCTCTTGATCGGGTTTTTTATGGTAAATCGATGGTGGTTGGACAAGCGTACTGGCGGGTACAGCTCAAATCATGTACGATAGTGATCTCTTGAAATATTCTGAAACGCTATGCTTAAACAGCGAACCCTTCAACGTCCCATCCGTGCAGCGGGTATCGGGTTGCACAGTGGTCAAAAAGTCTATTTGAATCTCCTGCCGCATGTGCCAGATGGTGGCATCGTGTTTCGTCGTACCGATCTTGAGCCGCCCGTTGAGATTGCTGCGTCTGCACTATTAGTACAAGAAACCATGATGTCCTCCAATCTAGTGCAGGGTGATGTGCGCATTGGTACGGTTGAGCATCTGATGAGTGCCTTGGCAGGGTTAGGAATCGACAATGTCATGATTGAGGTTAGTGCTGCCGAAATTCCAATCATGGATGGCAGTGCAGGGCCGTTTATTTATTTGTTGCAATCAGCAGGCATTGCTGAACAAGCTGCTCCGAAGCGGTTTATTCGTATTCTCAAGCCTGTTGAAGTCTTGGTGGATGATAAGCGTGCTGCATTTTTGCCGCACGAAGGTTTCACTGTGCAGTTTACGATTGATTTTGATCATCCTGCGTTTGATGCAGCACATCAGTCGGCTGAGGTAGATTTTTCGAGTACATCCTATGTCGATGAAGTCAGCCATGCGCGGACGTTTGGTTTCTTGCGTGACATCGAATATTTGCGTGCCAATAATCTGGCGTTAGGCGGCAGCCTTGATAATGCCATCGTGGTTGATGATCACGGTATCGTTAATGCAGAAGGCTTGCGCTTTGCAGATGAGTTCGTTCGACACAAAATGTTGGATGCCATCGGTGATTTGTACTTGGTTGGGCATAGCATCATTGGCCGCTTTGAAGGTTATAAATCAGGCCATGCCCTGAATAACCAGTTGTTACGGGCATTGCTTGAGCGCCCCGATCACTACGAAATTGTTTCATTTGATGACGAAGATCGCTGTCCAATTCCCTACATTCAGGCCGAGTTAGCAGCCTAATCTGATAAAAAACGAATACTTCTGATTCTAACCCGATGTTAGCAGTTGGTCGGAAAATAACCAGTGCTTGGTTATTTTTTGCTTGCTATCCGTAACAAGGCTTGGTTAAGCTCAGGATCGTCGAACAATGACGCAGCTTCGAACAGGATCTGCTTGGTCTCAAGACTCAACGTTGGCAGCTTGTCATGTGTTGCAGTACGCGGACTGGGTAATGTTTCGACAATAACCTTGAGACGGTGCAAGTCAGCAAACTCTGGTTTGGTTTTGATTTGCTCAATGTAGTGTTGTTGCAGATAACGTAGACGGCTTGCCGCCGCGTGATGTGCAACCGCAATACATAGGACACCGCTCTCATATGATGCGACTTGCCAGCGTTCTCCAGAGGGGAGAAGTGGCAGTATCTGCTGCGTTAAGTTTTCCAGCCGTGCAATTTTTTGCTGGAGTGATCGCAATCCACCCGATAGATGGCCTGTTTTTCCCTGTTGAGGGTTGAGCGGCTGCTTCATGGTCTTGTGTCTCTCGTCGCGAGGCATGCAACACATTAAGTGTTGATGCATCCAGATACAAGCCATTCGGGTCTCAATGAGGTAACTATGCCAAATCAACGCCGTATGTTGTGTCTATTGTCTGTCGCAACATTGTTTTCTATGAGTGCTGTTGCCAGCCCTGTATTGACTCATGGGTTCACACCATCCGAACAAAGCTTCGAATCGGTCTTAAATGCTCCCATCATTGAATTATGGTCTGAACGTGATGCATTGACCGAATCGCTGAATGCGGCGGGTCTGTCCGTATCATTATCGCGTGTGTTGGATGATGAGGATGGGCATGATCATGCACACCATGATCACACACATCATCACGAA
>JAYXXU010000101.1:0-6279 GCA_036019135.1 Pseudomonadota bacterium
GAACTACATTGGAGCTTCTAAATGCCCCCCTTCAGCCCGAAATATGACAGAACTCCTATTAGACAAGTTGCGTCTTTAGCCAAGGCTTTAAATATTGATGTCGGATTGCTGCACGATATTGCGAGAAAATCTAACGGAATGTACCGCGAGGTTAAAGAAGAAAAAAATGGAAAAATTCGTATAACTTACGACGCAAGCTCAAGTTTAAAGGGTTTGCATAAGCGTCTCAAAAGACACGTACTGGAGCATGTGATCTTTCCAAGTTATTTAAATGGCAGCATCAAAGGTAGAGATTATAAGCTGAATGCTCAGGCTCATGCTGGAGCAAAAATTGTCATATGTGAGGATATTAGCGGATTTTTTCCATCAATCAATGCCAATAAGGTATATGACGTATGGCGGTATTTCTTTAAGTTTGGTGAAGATGTATCAGTGCTATTAACCGAATTGACTACCTTGAACGGTTTTTTACCACAGGGAGCCATTACCAGCCCTTATCTTGCAAATCTTGTTTTCTGGCGTGATGAATTCGAGTTGGTGACTTATTTTTCCAATTTAGGATTGATTTATACTCGCTTTGTGGATGACATGGCAGTGTCGTCCAAAACGTTTATAGAGCCAGAAACAAAGACAGTTATTATTTCAAAAATCATCCAAATGATGCGTAAGAACGGCTGCAAAATAAATCGGAAAAAGCATGAACTACTGACGGCTGGGAAAAGAATGGCGGTGACCAAGTTGACCATCAATCAGGGAGTTCATCTTTCAAAGCTTGAGCAGCGCAGAATACGCGCTGCCGTAGAACAAATAGTAATTCAATCGAACATGGTTGAAATATTGGAGGTTCAAGAGTTCTTAAAGCTATACCTCTCCGTTGCTGGTAGGGTAAATCATATGTCTAGGTTTGAACCAGAAAAGGCAAAACCCCTTAAAGTTAAATTGGATATGATTAAAAAAAAGCATATTGCTTTGCTGGGTAGTAATAAGGAGAAACAAAAGAGTGCTGTTCATAAGCCTCAGAGCACTTGCCGCGATTCGATATAGTGGTTTTTTTTTACTGGTACAAATCGGGGTTGCGCTTGCGATCCTCAGCCAGAATCAAGTCCTGAATGGTCGGGCTAGGCCGCCCAGTCTCACCCATCAGACGCACTAAAGCATCCCATGCAGCGGGTGTCAAATAGAGTTGAATCTTGCGGTCGGGACGTTGGTACAATGGCTGCTGAACTGAATCGGTCATCGAGTGACTCTCCTACGCATCATGGCGTTCGTGGGTAAAATCATCATAGCGCATAACACCAGCAAGCGCACCTGCTGGCCTCCTCGGATTAGCCCAGATTTTCAATCAAGGTCTCGTTAATGATGGTGCTGGCATCATTGGTATCCAGCAAGGCTTGCAGGTCCTCATCGGATAAATGCTTGAGCAATGGTTCAGTGATGCGGCGGTTCAATTCAACCGCAATCGGATCATGCCAACACATGTTGCTGCGAGCGGCGCGGATTAAAACCGCATCTTCAGTGACCTTGGTATTGCCGATTGCGGTAACGATGGTAGCGACTGGATTAAACATCATGTTGCTCCTATACATGTAAAGGGTTGCCAGCCAGCCAGCGAGTGCTGGCTGGCGGTGGGTTTAGGTAGTTTTAAGTTGCTGCTTGAGGGTGCGGGCGAGGGCGACAAGGTTTTTGATTTCAGGCAGGTCGGCATCGGCTCTGTGCATCTCGTCAATAATTAAATCGGCTGCATCGTCGAGCATGCTGATTTCCGCTTCAATGTCGTCCATTTTCGACTTGGTGGCTTTAATCGCAGCCTTGAGTTGATCACGTAGGGCAATGCCTGCTTCGAAGTCGAGTTCGAAGTAGCATTCGATGTTGGTCAGGGCGGCGTATGCGTTGGTGAGCTTGGCGTGGCGTTGAATCAGGTTCATTTTAAAATCCTATGCAGCATGGCACTTATGGGTTTAGGCGTGGGGTTATTCCCTCGCTGTGGTTATATATTCGCTCTGTCGGGCTTTGCTAGCAAGTCTATTTCGGATAATAAATGCCGAGTGTTTATATTATGCGCTGGCAGATTGTATTTAATAAAATCCGCTTGCTATCATTATTAAACGGAGCGAATATAACTACACGGAAGGCAATAACGCCAACCGATTAAGAGCCAAGTTGCTTAGGAGTGTGCTATGAACGTTTTCGAATTAACCCTCGACATTGCCGCCAAATTTGACCAAGTTGCCCAAACCGAACAAGGCGAGAAAGCCTTAGACTATGCTTCGGATTGTGTTGAAGATTGGGGTGGCCTAGCCGCACAAGAGTTACAGCGCCGTGCCATGACGGAGATTTTCAAAAACATGAACGAAGAAGATTTGATGACCATGATTTTAAATGACGAGTATCAAATTGATTTTAATAAATTGGCTTGGGAGGCAGTTAAAAAAGCCCGCAATATTCAATAATAAAATACCCCGATGCTCAGCCAGCATCGGGGGTTTTTAGTATAAAAATACTCGATATTTTAATCATGCTGACTCCAATTTAATCACAGTCTGATAACCTGAGCCGCTCAGGCGGTGGGTCACCTCCTCGGTCGTCCAGCGGTGCTGATCGATATAGGGACGGAAGCCCTGCACCCGAATCGGAGTCTCAGGTTTGATGTCTGGCCGTCCAGTTGCCAACGTCAGCTCGAAGGTGGCGACTTGCCGTTTGACCTGTTGTGCCTTGGCTGTTGCGCGAGTCTTGGCCTGTTCGGCGCTCGCAGCGGGCTTACTGAGTAGCAGGGGTTTGTGAATGCTTGTCTGGGTCTTGCCCTGCTGATCAACATGGATGGTTTCAGTTTTGCCTGTCTTGGGGTCGTGGTAACTGGCGGTTGCACCATCATAATCCGTATTACGGTCGGCACGGCTGTAGCGGTGCTGGTCGCCACTGGCACGGGTGAGGGTAATACTGGGTAGGGCTCGACCAGAAGCCGACTTACCTTGGGCGGCTTTGATCACGGTCAAGCGGCCTTGCTTCACAGTGGCCACCAAATCATGCTCACGCGCCAAGCGGCTCAACACATTCATGTCCGACTCGCGGGTCTGATCCAAATGGCTGATCGGTATGGCGGCAACCTCATCGCTGATCGACAGTTGCAGCTGGTGGCGGTCGGCGTATTTACGAGCCAAGTCGCCCATCGACGTGCGGTGATGGCTCTCTGATCGCTTGACCTTGAGTGTGCCTTTCATATCAGCGGACTTGGCCTTGATGGTCATTTGGTCAGGGCTGCCTGAATGCTCTGCCTCATCGATCACATAGCTGCCCATGTTGACCAACTGGCTGTCAGGGGCTGCCAGCCAGAGTTGGATCGTGTTGCCCTTAGTGGGTAAGGGCAAAGCGGCATCATGGTCGGATAAGGTCAGGCTCAGTTCGTCCGCTTCGAGTCCGCGCTTATCCGTCAGGCTGAGATCGATCAGGCGGTTTTGCACGGTGGTAGTGCGGTCGATGCCTTCGATGGTGAGTTTAAACAGGCTCATCATTGACCCCATTCAACTGGTCTAGGATCTGCTGCTGAAGGATGGCGACATCATCGCGCTGGCGGTCGTCTTGCAGCTTAAGGCTCAGACTAAATTCGATTTTTCTTGGTGTGCCATCAGTTAGAAAATACTTGCGAGTCTCCTCAATATCCGTGATTTTCCACAGACCGAAGTATGTGCCATCACCACCGAGCAGGGCATAGGATTGGCCTGTTTTTGCCATGCTGCGCAACTCATCGAGGACGATGGGATGGTCAGTGATTTCTGGATACAGCACACCAGGTAAAACCATACGGTCATTGTCCTGACCGAGGAACTGGAGCGTGGGTAAAACACCAATGGCATTGCCCGTGCCGTAGCGGTAGCTGGTCTTGCGCTGGATCTCATCGATGGCGGTTTGGCCAGTGGCAAAAATAAATAGGCCAAGAGACAGTAGGGGAACTTGCATGGCTTACTCCGTATCGCTGAGCGCACTGCGCTGACGGGATTCGATTTGGCGCTGCCATTGCGCCAGCTTGCCATCAACGATTTGTCCAACCTGTACAGGATCTTGTACCCCTGAAATATTGAACTGTGGGGCGGCAAATTGGTTGGTGATGGTTTGCTGTGCGGCTGGCGTACGCAGTGTGGGGACTGCGGCAGCTTTGAATGGCACAGGGTTACTGGCGCTAACGGGTCTTTCACCCTGTAGCGCTGCGGTAAAGCTGCCCGCTTGATAGAGCGTGGGGATGTTGGGAATGGCAGGGATCTTGACCCCAGGGATCAGGTTAAGGCCACGAATTAACAGATTGACCGCGCTGATTGCAGAACGGATGGGTAAGGTCAGGCCATCTAAAATAGCCGCACCAACTGCCTTAAATACTGGTCCGACGCTATCCCAGTTTTTGATGATCAGCAGTGCTGCACCTGCCAACAAGGCAATGGCTAAAAAAACTGGGTTGGCCAGTATGACAATGCCTAAGGCTTTGAAGGCAAGGGCAACCCCACCAATCCCAGTGGCCAGTGTGGCAAAAATCTTGGTCATCTCACTTAAGCCATTCCAGAACTGTTTGATGGCCTCCCAGTTGTGGTAGACCGCAAAGGCGAGAATGCTCAACGCCAGAATCAACAGGTAGATCGGATTGACGGCCATACTCAGGTTGAGCAGGATAAAGGCCATACGCAAGGCGGCAATTGGTCCGAGGATGCCCAGCAGTAGCGTACTCAGTGCAGCCACTAAAAACAGCAATACCGTGACCCCTCCAAGGATCTTGGTCAGGGTTTTGGCGAGGTTAGGGTTGGCTTTTGCCCACTCAGTGATCCCGCCTGTAATATGTGTCAGGTATTGCAGCAGGCTGCGCAAGTCGTCTTTGACAGCATCGGAGATTGCGACACGAACGCCATCAAAGGCGCTATTGAGAGACACCCAATCCCCTGCAAGGTTATTGGCCATTGTTTTGGCCACAGCGTTTGCTTCACCTTGGGCAGCGAGGTTGGCCTTAACCAGTTGTTGTAGCTCTCCAGTGCCTGTTTTTTCAACCAAATAACTAAAACCTGCAAAGGCCTCCTGCCCAGCAATTTTATTAAACATGGAAATTTGGTCAGCATTGGCGAGATGTTTAGTCTTGTCATAGACATCCTGCAAAATGTCGACAATTTCCCGTAGGTTGCCAGAGGCATCCGTTGTCCGTACACCAAGTGTTTTTAATGCATCGCCAGCAGCTTTGGGTGGTGCTGCCAGTCGACTGAGTGTGGAGCGCAGGGCAGTACCTGCCATAGAGCCTTGTATGCCTGCATCACCCAGTTTGGCGGTCAGTGCGGCAGTGGTTTCTAAGCTGACCCCAAAAATCTTGGCAACAGGGGCGGTGTATTTCATGGACTCGCCTAACATCTGAATGTTGACGTTGCCACGTGTCATGGTGGCGGTGAGTACATCTGAGACACGGTTCATTTCAGCGGCTTGTAAGCCCATGCCAGACAGGATGTTGGAGGCAATGTCTGAGGTGCTGCTGAGGTCAAGTTCGCCTGCTGTGGCAAGATTCAGAATGCCAGGCATAGAGACTTGAATTTTTTCTGGGTCAAAACCAGCCATCGAGAGAAAGGCTTGTCCAGATGCAACTTCTGCGGCGGTAAAGGAGGTGGTTGCCCCCAATTTAAGCGCTTGATCTCGTAGGGCTTGTAACTCGGGTGAGTTGGCATCCAGTCGAGCCAGTGCTTGTACTTTACTGATGTTTTTATCCAAGCTTGTGCCTGATCCAATCAAGCGTGAACCACCATAGATGCCTGCAACGCCTAATGCCGCGCCAGCACTGGCTGAATTGCGGACATTGCGCACACTATTGCTGATGCGCTCATGTTGTTGTCTGACTTGATTGAGTCGCTGCTGCTGTTGACGAACTTGGTCTAAACGCCGCCGTTGCTCTTCTAGTTCATTGTTGGTACGACTGATATCACTGCTGAGACGACTCTCTGCATCTCCGAGATTATTCGTATTGACCCCAGCCGTGCGTAGGGCATCTTGCAGACGATTGAGCTGCTCACGTTGCTGTGTGGTTTGTTGAGTCATCCGTTGTTGCACATCTTGCGCACGTTGCAAGGCACGCTGCATCGCCAAGGTCGGGGTGGGTGTGGCTGCGATAGCAGCTGTCAGTTGCTGAACACGTTGCCGCTGTAACTGTAAGGCATCTTCGTTTTGCCCTAACGATTGTCGCAAGGTACGGAAGGAGTTGATGTTGCCTTGGGTCTGTTGTAACTGGCGCAGTTGAGTACGCGTTTGTTGAAGACCTTGACCCAT
>JAYXXU010000102.1:0-8503 GCA_036019135.1 Pseudomonadota bacterium
GCCTTGCTCAGACATGGGCACAATAATAAACGGTGTGGTTAGCGTTTGTGGTCGGACGCTGTCGCGTGCAATGTCTCGAATCACACTGTGATAGTAGCTCTGTCGCTCATGTACGATACTGCGCATAAAGACAAAACTGACCAAAAAGGCCAAGGTTAGCCCGACCATAAACAGTATTTTTAAACTTAAAAAGCGCTGCATGACCTGTTGATCCCAGAGAAAGTGATGATGGGATCAGTTTGAAATAGCTGTATGAGGGATGGATGGGCTGAAGATGTGTTTTGTGTGAAAACGTCGAAAGGATCATCTTATTTGAGGCCATAGGGCTGTTTTAGTGTAGGTCTAAAAGCCTGCCTACCCCCAAGCATCCCCCCTGACAATCCGCTATACTTGCGCCAATTTTTAAGCCTGTTTGGATACAATCTTGAGACGCAAGCAACGCGAAAAGCTCCGCCAGCAAGCCCCGCTGACCTTTACCATCGAATCCCTCTCGCATGAAGGTCGCGGTGTCGCCCACTATAGCGATCATCCTGAGCATAATCCCGCCAAACTCGGCAAAAAAGTCTTCGTTTCTTTTGGTTTGCCCAACGAAATCGTCACCGCCAAAGTCACTGAATCCTTTGGTAAATACGAAGAAGCCGATGCACTCGATATCAGCAATCCATCGCCAGATCGCGTCGAGCCAATTTGCCCGCATTTTACAGTATGTGGTGGCTGTAGCTTGCAACACTGGTCAACCGATGCGCAGATCAACTTCAAGCAAAGCGTACTGGCGCAGCACTTTAAGCACTTTGGTGACTTGACCCCAGACGAATGGTTGCCGCCGTTGCGCTCAACCCAGACCGACTATCGGCGTAAGGCTCGGCTGGGCATGCGCTACGTGCATAAAAAAGAAAGCATGTTGGTTGGTTTTCGAGAGCGTAATAGCAACTTCCTCGCCGAGATTGGCGTGTGTAAGGTGCTAGATGCGCAGATCGGCGAACGGATTGGCGAACTCAAAGCACTGTTTTCGAGCCTGAGTATTCGGGAAGAGTTGCCGCAGCTTGAAATGGCAGTTGGTGATGACGGTGTGGCGATGATTGTACGCCATATGCAGCCGCTGACCGATGAGGATCTGGCCAAGATTCTAGCCTTTACCAATCCACTGGGCTGGCAGTTGTATCTACAACCGAAAGGCTATGACACAGTGCATCGGGTCGATCAGCCAGATGCACCGATGCGTTTGCATTATGAATTGCCTGATTTTGGCATTCGATTTGCTTTTTCTCCGCTGGATTTTACCCAAGTCAATCGTGATATTAACCGCCAAATGGTCACACTGGCCTGTGACTTACTGGATTTGAAAGCGGGCGAGCGGGTGCTAGATCTGTTTTGTGGTTTGGGTAATTTCTCGTTGCCGCTAGCCAAGCGTGTGGGTGAAACAGGCCATGTGATCGCAGTGGAGGGCAGTGCTGAGATGGTCGAGCGTGGCTTTGAAAATGCCAAGCTGAATAATCTGAGCAACGTCGAGTTTTATGCACAAGACTTGACCAAGGATTTTTCACATCAGTCTTGGGCAGCACAAGGTTTTGATGCCTTATTGATTGACCCGCCGCGTAGTGGGGCAGAAGAAGTGATGCACTATCTGGATCGGTTTAACGCCAAACGAATTGTCTATGTCTCGTGTAACCCTGCTACCTTGGCGCGTGACGCTGGTATACTGGTGTCCAAAGGATATCGAATCAAAAAAGCGGGTGTGATGGACATGTTTACGCATACAGGGCATGTGGAGTCGATTGCACTGTTTGAACGTGTCTAGCAGCAAGGTCATGTTGAGGTGACGGGTATGCATGCTGGCGTGATCTCGATCCCAAATATGACCAATCTCGCAGCGCGGTACGCTCCGTGGCAGATGTACTATTGATGGAGGAGCCGCACCTATGGTCAAGATTCGTGAGGAGCTGCCACGTCGTCAGGAAGACAACAGGGATGCTCAGCCGCTGACGTTGGCGTTGGCGGCCGAAATTGATCTGGAGACATGGCTGGCACGCTTGTGTCAGCAACTGGATGTAGAGGCGTTGGCGTTATTACGTCGCGCTTGTGTACTGGTCTCGACTCGAGCGTTGGATGCGCGAGATAGTGTGCGCTCAAGTGCCTACCTGACAGGCTTGGGCATGGCGGATATCTTGGCGCATTTGCGCGTTGATGAAGAAACCTTAGTTGCGGCCTTGCTGTTTCGGAGTGTACGAGAAAAAGTAGTCAGCAGTGCAGAGGTGGCTGAATTCTTTGGTGCTGATGTACAGGCCTTGGTCGATGGCACATTGGCGATGGGGCGTTTGTCTGAGCTGATCGAAAAAAGCAAGCGTCTCGAAGATCATTTTGAAAACAACCAGCGTGAACATTTGTCGGGCATCTACAAGATGCTGATTTCGGTCACTGAAGATGTGCGCGTGGTGCTGATCAAGCTGGCCGAGCGGACTTTTGCGGTTCGTGAGCTTTCCACGGCCTCGCGCGAGCGACAAGAGCGGGTTGCACGTGAGATCCTCACCATTTATGCACCACTGGCGCATCGCTTGGGCATTGCCCAGCTTAAATGGGAATTGGAAGATTTGGCCTTTCGCTTCCTTGCGCCCGAACGCTATAAAGAAATCGCCGCATTACTGAATGAAAAACGCCTTGAGCGCGAACAATATATTCAAAAAGTCATTCACTTACTCCGCGCTGAACTCCAAGCACAAGGGATTGCCGCTGATGTGACAGGGCGGGTCAAACATATCTACTCGATCTATCGCAAGATGAAGAGCAAACAACTGTCGTTCGATCAGTTGTACGACATTCGCGCCTTGCGGGTATTGGTCGAAAATGTGCCAGATTGCTACCATGCACTGGGTATCGTGCATCAACTGTGGCGGCATATTCCTGATCAATTTGATGACTACATTACCAATCCAAAGGCCAATGGTTATCGTTCTTTGCATACAGCGGTGATTGCAGAGCATAAGTCACTCGAGGTACAGATTCGTACCTTTACCATGCACCACGAAGCCGAGTTAGGTGTTTGTGCGCACTTTAACTATAAGGAAGGCAGTAAAAAATCCAACGATCAGCACTTTAATTATAAGCTGCATTCGTTGCGCGCGGTATTAGAAAACTATCAAGAACGGGCTGAGCAAGATAGCCAAGACATGGATGATGAGTCCAGTGAGCTACAGGATTGGGGTGAATTTGAGAAGATTTATGTGTTTAGTCGGGATGGCGATATTAAGGAGCTACCGAAAAACTCAACAGTATTGGATTTTGCCTATCATGTGCATACCGAAGTGGGCAATCACTGCTATGCCGCTCGGGTGAATCAGCGCTATGTGCCCCTAAATTACCAGCTCAAGACAGGCGAACAGGTTGAGATTCTGACCAAAAAAGACCGTGAGCCGAATCGGGATTGGCTGGTCAATTCACTCGGTTATATTCGCACTGCACGGGCACGTGACAAGCTGCGGCATTGGTTCCGTCAGCAGGATCGCAGCAAGAATCTCGAAATCGGGCAAGATATTCTGAATAAAGAATTGGCGCGGTTAGCAATTCATCCCAAGAGTATCGATCTGAATGATTATACTCAGCATTTTAATGTCAAAACCGCAGATGATGTGTTGTCTGGCTTGGTGACAGGCGATATTAGCCTGCATCAGCTGATGAACCAGATTAATCGGCAGATGCATTTGGATCAAGAGCAACCAGAACTGATCCTCAAGCCGGCGTTGCATCCACGTGCCAGCCAAACCCTATCTGCCTATGGCATATTGATCGATGGTTTAGATAACGTCGAGTTGCATTTTGCACAGTGTTGTCAGCCAGTACATGGTGAGCCGATTGCAGGCTACATCACCTTACATCGTGGCGTGAGTATTCATCATGTGGCCTGTCCTGATTATGTGCGGATGATTGGCTTAGAACCCGAGCGTGCGGTAGAAGCCAATTGGGAAATGCAACCCACGCGTGGTCAAAGCATTGAAATCGTGGTTGAAGCCTATGATCGACGTGGCCTACTGAAGGATCTGACCCATGTGATTTTTTCAGATCACATCAACATTCGACAGGTGAACACGATCAGTGAGTCGAATGGCATTGCCAATATGCGCTTGATGATTGAGGTCAAAGGCCTGGCGCAGTTGTCGCGCTTGCTAGCACGCTTGGAGCAACAGCCGGGGATCATCAGCGCACGGCGATTGGTGGCGGGTGCTTAGATGGGCAATACTGTTGTGGCGACATAAAGCTGCTAAAAGAGTACGATCTGGGTGATAAGTAAACTGAGATGACCATTCGGCTATTCGACACCCACACGCATTTTGATTTGCCAGAGTTCGACGTAGATCGCTGGGCACTGGCTGCGGCTGCTGCTAAGCAGGGCGTGCAAGGCTTGGTGTTGATTGGCTATTTGGCGCGATATTTTGATCGGTTAGCGACTGTTCAGGGCGACATCAATCAGCAGCCTGATATGCCGAGGGCATACGTGGCCGCAGGGCTACACCCATTTTATATCCTTGAGCATCAAGCGGATGATGTGTTGCGACTAGAACGGTTTTTGCGGTCGCATGCGTGTATTGCGGTCGGTGAAATTGGCTTGGATACCTATACTGATCAGATGAAGCAGCCGAGCGTGTACCAAGCCCAAAAACAATTATTTGCTGAACAGCTTGAGTTGGCCAAGCAGTTTAATTTACCCGTCATGCTGCATATTCGGCGTGCGCATGCGGATAGTTTAGCGATTTTAAAGCAGCATCGGTTTCAGCAAGGTGGCATCGCCCACTCCTTCGGGGGTGGGATTCAAGAAGCCAAGGCATTGATTAAAATGGGGTTTAAAATTGGGATCACTGGACAGGTAACCGATCCCAATGCCAAAAAGTTGCGCCAAGTCGTGCAGCAGCTAGGTGCTGAGCACTTGGTGCTCGAAACAGACTGCCCTGATATGACGCCGCTATGTTGTCGTCAGCCACACGAACGCCACACGCGCAATACGCCCGCGAATCTACCCTATGTACTGCAAGGGTTGGCTGAGCTATTACAGATGCCGCAAGTTGACTTGGCGGCACAGCTTTGGCGCAATACGCAGGTGTGTTTAAGGTTGGCATCCTATTAATCTATACAACGCAGTCTCGTAAAAATTTGGCACAATACGACCTCCTTTTAGCCTATAGGCCGTCTTGTGATCTTATGAATACGCTTCCTTCGGATACTGATGAATACGACCGCCGTTTTGCGGGAGTTGGGCGTGTGTATGGTGAGGATCGGCTGGCTACCTTTCAGCAAGCACATGTTATGGTGATCGGAATTGGTGGCGTTGGCAGTTGGGCGGCTGAAGCGTTGGCACGCACGTCGATTGGTGAAATTACGTTAGTCGATATGGATGTTTTGGTGGCATCGAATATCAACCGCCAGTTACCCGCCTTGACAGAGACGTTCGGCTTAGAAAAAACTCAAGCGATGGCTGAAAGAATTCGTGGGATTAATCCAAGGATTAAGCTAAATATCATCGATGAGTTGTTAACGGCTGATAATATCGAGCAACTGTTAGCTGTTCCGCCCGATGTGGTTTTAGATTGTATTGATGATGTCAAAGCCAAAATCGCGCTGATTTTGCATTGTCGGAGACATAAGATCCCGCTGGTTGTCGCGGGCAGTGCAGGAGGAAAAACTGATCCACTCAGTATTCGCGTGGCGGATCTATCTAAGACGGAATACGACCCGATGTTGGCCAAAATCCGCCGAACACTACGACATGATTACAATATGTGCAAAAAGCCTAAAGATAAATTTGGGGTGACCTGTGTTTATTCGATTGAACAGCCGTATCAGCCAGACACCTGTACAACAGGTGGTTTGCAGTGTGGTGGCTATGGTTCGGCGACCGTGATGACAGCCAGTGTTGGATTGGTGGCAGTAGCGGAAGTGTTAAAAAAACTCAAATCGTTATAGGTGTAAATCATGAAAATAAAGGGTAAATTAACCGAGTGGAATGATGGTCGGGGGTTTGGTTTTATCGAAGCTATTGCGGATGCTAAGCGTTTTTTTGTACATATTTCCGCATTTCCCAAGGGTCGGCGACCTAACGTGGGTGATGTGATTTTTTTTGATGCTACACAAGACAATAAAGGACGTGCGAATGCAGTCCATGTGCAATATTCAACAGTACAAAAACGTCAAGCAACTCTGATGCATCCCTCTATTTTTGCACCCCGTAGTGTATTGGCAGCTTTACATTTGATCTTGATTGCTAGCGTAGTGGTTATAGGAAAACTACCTTTATGGTGGATGGTAGGCGTGCTGTTGATGAGTGCTGCGACGTTTTTGATGTATCGCCAAGATAAAAAAGCAGCTCAAGCGGGGGAATGGCGCACTCCCGAAAGCACCCTACAGATGATGGCTCTGTTGGGTGGTTGGTCAGGTGCGTTGTGGGCACAGCTTTTTTTGCGGCACAAATCGAAAAAAATGGAATTTCTACTGGTGTTTTGGTTGGCCGTCATCATCAATGTGATAGCCACAGGCTATGTCGCCACTCTGGGATTCCTGACATTTTTGCAATAAAAAACGGGGTATTACGCCCCGTTTGAGCTGGCAATTCTTAGATCAGCTCAATCGCCACCGCAGTGGCTTCTCCACCACCGATACACAGTGCTGCGATGCCTTTTTTGCCGCCCGTGCGCTTTAACGCATGGATCAATGACAAAATGATGCGTGAGCCAGTTGAGCCAACAGGATGGCCGAGCGCACATGCACCACCATGAATATTGACTTTTTCGGCATCTAAGCTGTACTTATCAATCGCGGCCATCGTCACCATCGCGAAGGCCTCATTGATTTCCCACAGATCAACGGCATCGGCCGACCAGCCTGCCTTGTCCAAGACTTTTTGGATAGCACCGACCGGGGCAATGGTGAATTCACTTGGATGCTGGCTGTTGCTTGATGTGGCGACGATGCGTGCCAGTGGTGCTAGGCCTTTAGCTGTTGCGGTGGACTCACGCATCAACACCAATGCAGATGCACCATCAGAGATTGAACTGGCATTAGCAGCCGTAATCGTACCGTCTTTTGCAAAAGCAGGTTTGAGCGTTGGTATCTTATCTAGCTTGGCATTGAGTGGCTGTTCGTCGACTTCGACCGTGACATCACCCGCGCGACCTTTGACCACGACAGGCGTGATTTCGTCTTTAAACCAACCATTATGAATCGCATCTTGCGCACGTTTGAGTGAGCGAATCGCAAAATTATCCATTTGCTCACGGGTATAGCTCATTTTGGTGGCCATATCTTGCGCAAAAGACCCCATCAGACGACCCGTTTCGGCATCTTCAAGTCCATCAAAAAACATATGATCTTTGATTTCGCCATGACCCATGCGGAAGCCACCGCGTGCTTTTGGTAGGATGTATGGTGCATTGGTCATGGATTCCATGCCACCTGCAACTACCACATCTGCACTTTCAGCCTTGAGCATGTCAGTGGCTTGCATGACAGCTTTCATGCCAGAGCCACACAGCTTATTGATGGTGACGGCACCTGTGGCATCAGGTAAGCCTGCTTTTCGCATCGCTTGGCGAGCAGGGCCTTGCTTGAGACCTGCTGGTAAAACACATCCCATAATGACTTCTTGAACATCTTCAGGGGCGATGCCCGCACGTTCAACCGCAGCTTGAATGGCCACAGCGCCTAGCTCTGGCGCGGTCACGGCTGCGAGTGAACCTTGAAAACCACCCATTGCAGTACGCGCGCCATTGACGATAACGACAGATTCAGTCATGAGAATGTTCCTTGAATAAAAGGTGTCATAAAAGTGTGAGCATCAGCCACACCGATTGATACAGTGCAACATCATACTGGGTTTAGCAGCGCACGTCTTGGGTTGTCACTCGTGCGACGCCTGTGTTTCTGACTGCGATTCTAAATAAATGACTCTGCTTAAAATCACAATAGTGAAAGCTACCAAAACTGCCATGCGGCATACCGGTTGTATGCTCAAAACGTACTTGATGTTTTGAGGTGATGCCACCAATCCAGTTAAATTGGCCGTATTTTAATCGAAGCGACTCATAACGAATCAAATGGTCAATCGTAGGGTCAAACTGATTATTTCGATCTTTATCCATATACATCAGCATCCCTGACGACCAAGCAGTCTCATCGCATTGCTGTGCATCATTGCTACCACAGATAATGACGCGTTGGCGTACAGCAAAAGCAAAACTACGCCCTTCCGCCACGAGTTGCCTCACGATACGCTCGACTTTGGGTGGCTCATGGCGTTGTAGCTGTTGAGCGATTAAAGGTGTTGCATACAGGGTCAGAAGTGCCATAATCGCGACAACGACTAGCAGCTCACTCAGGCTCAGGCCAGATTGGGCAAATGGTCTGTATTGGCGTTTGGAAGTCAAAGGGCAGGTTGCGTTTTGTAGTCGGCTGTGCGTGATTCTCAGCAAGTGTGAAGGTTTTTTAAATCCAACCAACTGTGAGGAATAACGTCTTTTATCTT
>JAYXXU010000103.1:0-2833 GCA_036019135.1 Pseudomonadota bacterium
TTGACTTCAGGTTTTGAAGTATCAAGCTACATCGGTGGTGAAGGCCATAACCTGCAAGAGCACAGTGTTGTGCTGATTCGTGGTGGTCGTGTTAAAGATCTACCAGGTGTGCGTTATCACACCGTTCGTGGTTCTTTGGACTGTGCTGGCGTTAAAAACCGTCAACAATCACGTTCAAAGTACGGCGCGAAGCGTCCGAAGAAATAAGTCGCTGACGGTCGCCCCCGTCATGTGTGTTTAGCATTTCAAAAAATGCAGTAAGGCCAGCGTACCGTGCAGTAAGACACCTTGCACAATCTGCTGGATATCCCTGAAGTGTCATAAAGAGTTTGTATTATGCCAAGACGTCGTGTCGTCGCCGCCCGTGAAATCCTGCCAGATCCACGCTTCGGCAGCCAGACCGTTGCAAAGTTCATCAACCATGTAATGGAAGATGGCAAAAAATCGGTTGCTGAAGGGATCGTTTATGGTGCGCTAGAGCGTATCCAAGAAAAAGCAAAAGTTGAGCCAGTTGAGTTCTTTGAGAACACACTTGAGAAAGTCCGTCCGATGGTTGAAGTCAAAGCCCGTCGTGTCGGTGGTGCAACTTACCAAGTTCCTATGGAAGTACGTCCCTCCCGTCGTACTGCTTTGGCGATGCGTTGGTTAGTTGAAGCCGCTCTGAAGCGTTCTGAAAAAACCATGGCCTTGCGTTTGGCTGGCGAATTGCTAGACGCCGCAGAAGGCAAAGGCACTGCCATGAAAAAGCGTGACGACGTTCACCGCATGGCCGAAGCCAACAAAGCCTTCTCGCATTATCGCTTCTAAGCTGCATATTGCAGTTGGTTGCGACCGAAATAGGTTGAGTCCACAGGAGAATGTTATGCGCACTGTCGCACGATTCAATATCGCACGTTACCCGTCAGGGAGATGTGCCGGAATTTAATGCGCCGCAAGCATTTCTCCGCGTCCGCTGTCAGTGACTGACAACGGGCGCACCTGTTTTGACTGATCTGTTTTGAATACTTACTTTTTAGGAAGATATCATGGCTCGTAATACCCCCCTTGAGCGCTACCGTAACATCGGTATTTCTGCACACATTGATGCTGGTAAGACCACCACCACTGAGCGTGTATTGTTTTATACGGGCGTAAGCCACAAAATTGGTGAAGTGCATGATGGCGCGGCGACCATGGACTGGATGGAGCAAGAGCAGGAGCGTGGGATTACCATTACCTCTGCGGCCACCACTTGTTTCTGGTCAGGTATGGGCAAGCAATTCCCAGAGCATCGCATCAATATCATTGATACCCCAGGCCACGTTGACTTCACCATCGAAGTAGAGCGTTCAATGCGGGTTCTTGACGGCGCATGTATGGTGTATTGCGCAGTGGGTGGTGTACAGCCACAGTCTGAAACCGTCTGGCGTCAGGCCAACAAATATAAAGTGCCACGTCTAGCGTTCGTCAACAAGATGGATCGTACGGGTGCCAATTTCTTCCGCGTCGTTGAGCAAATGAAGACTCGTCTGGGCGCAAGTCCAGTGCCGATTGTGATTCCAGTGGGTGCAGAAGACAGCTTTACAGGTGTCGTTGATCTGATCGAAATGAAATACATTGCTTGGGATGAGCCATCTCAAGGGATGAAGTACGACTTGGTTGATTTTCCTGCGGAGTTGCAAGCGACTGCTGAAGAGTGGCGTTCGAATATGGTTGAGTCGGCTGCCGAATCTTCCGAAGAATTGATGAACGAGTACCTCGAAAACGGCGAGCTATCAAAAGAGCAAATTTTCGCTGGTCTGCGGGCGCGTACATTGGCAGGTGAAATCCAACCGATGCTGTGCGGTTCAGCCTTCAAAAATAAAGGTGTTCAGCGTATGCTGGATGCAGTGATTGAGTTCTTGCCTGCGCCAACCGATGTTGAAGCGATCAAAGGCGTTTTGGATGATAAAGCTGAAACCGAAGCATCACGCGAAGCGTCTGATACAGCACCTTTCTCCGCTTTGGCATTTAAAATCATGAACGATAAGTTCGTGGGTAACCTGACATTCGTTCGCGTATATTCAGGTGTGTTGAAGTCAGGTGATGCTGTATACAATCCTGTAAAATCTAAGCGCGAGCGTGTTGGTCGTATCGTGCAGATGCATGCTAACGAGCGTCAAGAGCTGGACGAATTACGTGCAGGTGATATTGCTGCGCTAGTCGGCATGAAAGATGTTACAACTGGTGATACGCTTTGTGCAGAAGATGCAGTCATCACGCTTGAGCGTATGGAGTTCCCAGAGCCTGTAATCAGCTTGGCGGTAGAGCCAAAAACCAAAGCTGACCAAGAAAAAATGTCGATTGCTTTAGGTCGCTTGGCCAAGGAAGATCCTTCATTCCGTGTGCACACTGATGAAGAGTCAAGCCAAACCATTATCAGCGGGATGGGTGAGTTGCACCTTGAGATTCTTGTTGATCGTATGAAGCGTGAGTTTGGTGTTGAAGCCAATATCGGTAAGCCACAGGTTGCCTACCGTGAAACAATTCGTAAGACCGTTGAGCAAGAAGGCAAATTTGTCCGTCAAACAGGTGGTCGTGGTAAGTTTGGTCATGTTTGGTTGCGTCTAGAGCCGATGGGCGAAGATCGTGAAAAAGACTATGAATTCGCCGAAGAAGTCGTCGGTGGTACTGTACCAAAAGAGTTTTTTGGTGCAGTAGACAAGGGTGTACAAGAGCGTATGAAAAATGGCGTTCTGGCAGGCTATCCTGTCGTTGGTGGTAAAGCTGTACTATACGATGGCTCATAACAAGATTTTGTCTCTGATGAATTATAGTTCAAAATTGCGGGCTCAATTGCCATCCGTCAAGGCTT
>JAYXXU010000104.1:0-10707 GCA_036019135.1 Pseudomonadota bacterium
TGAATGCCAGATCCTATGCTGTAGATGTTGCGGATGAAGCTATGGAGGGTGAAATAAGGGCTGGTGATCGCGTTATTGTAGATGGTGAGATCCAGCCTATACCTGGCGACTTAGTGATTGTAAGAAGTCATAGAACAAAAAGAACATATCTTAGAAAATACAGGGCTTTAGGATTTTCTCCTGATAGCGGGGAATTGATTTTTGAAGCCAAACCAATTAACCAAGACTATTTGTCCATGAACTCCGAATCTGACTTATTGCAGGTTTTGGGCGTGGTGGTCGAACACCGCAGAATTAGAAGAAAAACGTGAGTGACATAGCCAAAGCTGGCGGCCAAATTGCACTAAATGACCTGACCAGATCGCAAACTATCGTAATGATTTTTCCAAAAAACCGTAGCGCGTTATATCAAGCTGCGGTATCGCTTGCGCGTCTGTCCAACAGCTATGCCGAGTCGGAAATATCGGGTTCAATCTATCACTATGCTGCTTTTGATCTGTCACCCAATCAGGCGAAAATTGCCCTGTCAGTCATGCGCTATATGCTGGATATATCAGGCTTTCAGTTGTTTATCAGGGGAAAGCTGATTGCAGCGCCGAGCAATTCAGTCAAAGCGCTCGCCTGCTATCTTGATGCGCTTGAGTGTGCAGATAGCCGCGCACATTGCCACGTTGTAGCAACTGAAGATCATATTTTTGAGGGTACGCGGACAGACAATCCATTTTCACTTTCTCTTGATAGCATTGCCGCGCCTTTGATAGCTCAAGATCCAATGTATATTTTCCCGTGTCGCCTTCTTTTTGACGATAACTTCAAGATTTACAGGCAGCATCCGAGTACCGAGCAAAATCAGATTCACGCTGGCGCGATCCAGCGCGGCTGTGATTTTTGCCCACTATTCAACCAGCATGACCTTAAAAAACTCTAAATAACCAAACCTTCCTAAACCCGCTTTATGCGGGTTTTTTCTCGACTATTTGCAAATTCTGCTATTGACGCAGATTTATAATGTGCGTAATATGCACATATGAACTGCGAAACACGCAGATTTCAGCCAAAAAGAAACCCCCGCGTTGCTACTAACAACCGAGGGCATGACCCCAAAGCCAAAACCGATGGAGTAACAAAAGTATGAACGCATTCGCAATGCTACGTCAAGCACCAGCCAAGCCAGCCGCACCAATCGTCCCGCAATACAACATCGATGCCTTCACCGCTGACGGCGTGGTTGTACAAGTGCATAACCAAGACGACACCACCAGCGAATTTCTGGTTGATTGGGACGCAGACCGTGACGGCGCAACCATGAACGCCACTTGCACCCTGACCGTATTCGCAGAAGACGGCAAAACAATCAGCGAAGAAGAAATCAAAACCCCTGACTGGATTCACTACGCATTGCCGAACGATGTCGAGGGCTACTTGACACGCCGCGAAGAAGAACGCGCCGAAGACCTCTGCTGCGAACCAGACTTTTTCTAACAACAAAGCCCCCGCAAGGGGGCAACCAATCAGGGAGAAATGAGATGCCAAAAATCCAAATTCAAATGCTCGACCTTGGCGGGTCAGCAACACGAATCACGCTTGACGGTCAAGCAATCAACGTCCGCCACAGCGCGATTATCAACAACCGCCGTGTGGCCAAGACTGTACGCGGCTTTGTGATCAGCGTCAGCGTAACCGCATCGGTCAAAAAAATGATTGCAGATGCAATCCAAAAAGAAGCACGGATGCAAACACGGGGGCTTACAGCATGAGCAAATCACAGGAATTCATCGTTCAGAGCCAGCGTAGCAAAGCTGCGCTTAACCATCGCCGCATGGTCGCATGGAAAAAATTCAAAGTCTGGATGCACGAAAGCGGGGCGCTTTGCCTTTGCCTGATGTATGCCGCCTTGGGTTTGGTGGTCTGGATTTTCATGGCTTGGCTAAAGGCCAAAGGGCTTGGTGCTTAATGCGCTTTTTAAGGGGCTTGCATGCGGATGACTGGCATTTGCTTCAAAGCGAATACCAGTCGAATCGATCTTACAAAGCCCGCCGCGTTGGATTCGGCATGAGCCGCGTAAACCTAAACAGCTTCAAGGACTGGCTGTTGCTTCAAGGGGCTGAAATCCTTGAGCCACAACAAAATGAAGCAGTTCGTTTCAAGCTGAAAAACGGCTTGCATGGCGTGATCTATAGCAGTGGCTCGGGGTCGCTTTGGGGTCACAGAAAAGCCCAGCAATGGGCGGAAGAATTCTCTCAGGAATTGGAGTGTTGAGACATGAGCAATCAAATAATTCTACCAATCGACACGGGCTTGATCGCTCAGGCATTCGTGAGGCCACAAGGCGTACAAGAGCTTTTTAGCCTGATTCAAGCCGAAGCCAAGTCGCATGTTTTGGACGTGGAAACCAAGAAAGGCCGCGAGTTTATTGCATCGCTGGCATACAAGGTAAGCCAGTCGAAAACGGCAGTTGATAACCACGGAAAATCACTGGTTGAAGGAATTAAGTCACAAGCCAAGGTGATTGATGAAAGCCGCAAATTCTTTCGTGATTCATGCGACGAATTGCGCAGCGAGTTACGCGCACCACTCACCGCGTGGGAGCAAAAAGAAGCTGCTCGCATTGATCGACTCAAAGAGCGCTTGGAATATCTGACCGACTTGGGTCGTGTTGATCAACTTTCACCGAGCGAATTTATTGCCGATGTTTTGGCCGAGATCAAAGCCACTGCTATTGATGATAGCTGGCAGGAATTTTTGACTGATGCTGCCAAGGCCAAAGACATTGCCTTGGGTCACCTCGAAAGCCTACTTGTTCTGGCGAACCAGCGCGAAGCTGAACAAGCCGAACTTGCCCGCCTGCGGGACGAAGCCCAAATCCGCGCCAAAGCTGAATACGAACGTCGCATTGCCGAAGAAGCTGCTGCCCGTGCCAAGGCTCAAGCCGAAGCACAAGCCAAGGCGCAACGTGAAGCGCTTGAAGCTGAGAAGGCTGAGCTAGAACGTCAAGCCGAGTTATCGGCACAGCGTGAAGCACAGGCCAAAGCACAAGCGGAGCGCGCTGCCCAAGAAGCACTAGAGCGTGAAGCGAAGGCAAAGGCTCAGGCACAAGCCGAAGCTGAACAGGCAGCCAAAGCTGCGGCAGAGCGTGAAGCGCGTGCCAAGGCTGATGCTGATGCCCGCGTTAAAGCTGAAGCAGCCCGTGTGCGTGCCGAGATTGAAGCACAGGCCAAAGCTGAGGAAGCCGAAAAAGCCAAGCGTGAAGCCAACCTAAAGCATCGCCGAAGCGTGAATCGTGCTGCTGTGGCCGCGCTGGTTGCATCGGCAGCCATTACCGAAGAACAGGCACAGGAAGTCATCAAGGCTATTCATGGCGGCCTGATTCCTCGCGTTTCGATCAATTACTAAGGGAGGCCAACATGAGCCGTCTAGCGATATTTCAGACAATGCAGGGCTTTCATGATGCCATGAGTGATGACATGGCGGACGGGGCACATTTCGCGATTATCGAAGACGAAATCGGGCGTTTGATGAAGGAATACGGCGTCACCGATACCGACTCAAACAGCATGATGTTTGAATATTTTGACTGGCGCAATCAGCAAGGCGGTGCCGCATGAACGCACAAACCAGACCGCTAAACGCCAGCATCGCTTTTGACATGAGCAACGAAAAATATCATTCGTTGCCAGCAGTGAGCAGTAGCCAGCTTAAAGAAGCCCTGCGCTCACCTGCCCACTACTTCGCAAAGTATCTGGCTGAAGACCGCGAACCGAATGAGCCGACCGCAAACATGCAGTTGGGCAGTGCTGTACATGTGCTTTTTCTTGAGCCTGCCGTGTTCGAGCGCGAAGTGGTTGTTACGCCTGAACTTGATCGGCGCACCAAAGCAGGCAAGGAAGAATGGGCTGCTTTCAACGAAGCAGCAACAGGAAAAATCATCCTGACCCCTGATCAGATGAAAGATGCTGAAGCGATGGCGAACAGCTTACACGCCCACCCGATCAATCGGATCGTCATGGAAGGCAAAGGCTACCGCGAAGCATCCATTTTTTATCGTGATCTTGAGTCTAGTCTGGCCTGTCGTGTGCGTCCTGACTATCACATTCCGCCATGTGCTGAATGGCCTAACGGCCTGATCATCGACCTAAAAACCACTGATGACGCACGCCCTGCCGCATTCGCTCGCACCATCGCCAACTTCGGGTACCACACCAGCGCGGCAATGTATTGCGACGGATTCCAAGCCTACTACGGCACAGAAAAACCGCCTGAATTTGCTTGGTTGGTCATTGAGCGCAACCGTCCGTTTGCATGTGCTGGTTACAGCCTGAGTCCTGAAGTTTTAGCAAGCGGCCACTCTAAAAAGCGTGAAGCCATGGCCGTTATCGCTGATTGCCAGAAGTCAAAACACTGGCCGTCGTATCCACTCACCATTGACCCAATCGACCTGCCCGCGTGGGCAAAATAAGGAGCTAGACCTATGTCTTTTGAACAGTACAACAGCCAAGTGGCGACCCAAGGCAAGCCGTCAACGCCTGCCGCTGAATTCAATCAGTTTTTGCAGAAGCACAAAGGCCAGTTATCCGCCGCACTGCCCAAGCACATGAATGCTGACCGCATGACCCGCTTGGCGCTGACTGCTTTTAGCCAAAACAAAGATCTTGCTGCATGTGACCCGAAGTCGATTTTTGCCAGCCTGATTGTTGCCAGCCAGTTAGGGCTTGAGCCGAATGTCGGTGGTCAGTGCTACCTGATCCCGTACAACGGCAAATGTACACTTGTGCCAGGCTGGAAAGGTTTGGTTGATTTGGTTTCACGTTCTGGCCGCGCAACCGTCTGGACTGGTGCGGTTTATGAGGGTGACGATTTTGACTACATGCTAGGTGATTCGCCGTTTTGTAGACATCGGCCATGTGGGGAATTTGACGAAAACAAGCTGACCCACGTCTACGCAATCGGGCGCGTTAAAGGCTCAGAAGTGCCAGTGATCGAAGTGTGGCCAATCGTAAAAATTAACGCGCACTTTGTGAAGACAGTGGTCAAGGCGCTACAGCCAAAACACTACAAGCACAAGCATCTTGAAATGTACGCGCGCAAAGTTGCGCTACTGCAAGTGCTGAAATACATGCCGCAATCCATCGAACTCGCTACGGCGGTTGACGTTGCCCACGCGTCCGAAGAAGGCCGCAATCTGGTCATTGAGGGTGATTTTGTGGTGACCGACCAAGGCCAGCCGCCAGAAGTGGACGTGACCCCAGCGGCTCAACCAGCGCCAGCCAGTCAGCCAGCCCCGCCAACTCAACAGGCTGAGAGCAAGCCAGCAACAGCACAGCCCCGCCGCAAAGCAGAAACGCCTAAGCCAGCGACTGAGCCCGCCCAACTGCCGCTGATTGATCGGCTACGCAAAGCGCCAGACCAAGAAGAACTCGACCTGCTTTCAACCGAAATTGAGTTTTTGGATGAAGCGGATCGGCAGGATGCTTGGTCAGCGTACCAAGGCCGCAGCGACCAATTAAACAAATAACCAACCCCCGCGCCCTGCGGGGCGCAACCCACCCCCAAAGCCTAAACGGATGGATGCAAAATGAACGCAGTCAACGAAAACATGAACCCTGAAACCGCAAAAAAGCACAACCCAAGAATCCCATACATCGCGGCAGCGAACATGGGCAAGCAATTCATGGATTTGATGCTACAGGAATTCAAAGCCGCGCCAGATGTTTGGCAAAAGATGAACTCACAGCAACAGAGCGAAGTGATCGAACGCATCCGCCAACGCGTACAGTATGCAACTGCAGGTGCGGTGAATACGATTGTTACTGGTGGCCACACTGCGCTTGCTGGGCAGATTGAGAGTATCGCCAAAAAAGACAAAATCAAGCTGACTGTGATCATTGATCGCAACAACAACAGCGACGCGATGCACGAGTTTTATCTAGCCGACAGTGGCGCACCTTGCCAAATTTTGATGGCTGATGCTGCGCAGTATTGCGACAGCATGGAACTGGTCGAAGCCGATCCAGACCAACCAGCCCTATTCGGCAACGAGCCAGAACTGCCAGATGATCAACTGCTTTGGGCGGTCAATGTGCCAATGCTGACGGGCGCAACGATTGCACCCGCACCACATCGCAAAGATGCCGAACTGTACGCCCGCTCGATCCGTGAAAAATTGATTGAACTCGACCGCACCGAGTTTGCTACCAACGTGTACGCCCTGCCTTGGCCGATGAACCGTGGCGAGCACATGCGTAGCTACAACAAGGGCAACTGGGAAGCGCTGATCAACTGGTTTAGCCAATTGTGCGCAGGCGAGGTCGAAGTCAAACCTGTGGTGCTGATCAGCCATGCACCTGAGCCTGAGGAAGTGGCCGAATCTGAAAAAATGACCATGCACTATGACCGCGTGATTGTGACCCTGAAAGATGGGGATTTTGTGGCTGTTGGTGAGTTTGCGCCCCTACCTGACACCGAAGAATATGAGCAAGAACAGCCAAAAATTGGCTACGGCCATAATGCTCTGCATGCGGTTCACAACCTGCTCAATCAGTACGAAATCCAAGGCACATTTGATCTTAAAGATGAATCCACCTCCGCTGATGAATTGGCTGGCCGTCGCGTGATTGACGTGTACCTGACCTTTGACCCGCTCGTACATCCTGAGTTTATCCAGGAGGCCACCGCTCAGAAATCTGAAGGCAGAACCTTTGATGAAGCGGTTGAAGAAATCTTGGGTGAAGAAGGCACGGCTGAAACTGTGGCTGAGGTGGTGGCTGATGACTACATCGAAATGGAGTACCAAGAAACCCGAAAACTCTTGGAACTCGAAGGCCGTGTGACTACGCAACTTAGCAAAGTCGGTGCGCTGCGCGCTGGCAAGGCTCACAAGTTTGGCGAACAAGAGTGCATGTTTGAGTACGTGGGCTTTGACTACAAAGGCGAAGCAAAAGCCCTATGGGACAAATACCGCGCTCGCCCACTGATTGCGCTGACCGATGAACACCCACGCATCAAAGTCACTTTTGCAACTACCAACGGTTGCTTGTACCGCGCCAGTTGCAACAGTCGATCTTCTACATCGACCTCGAGCGCACGCAGTGCTGTCAATAACCTGCTGAAAAAGATGGCTTTGACAGGTCAGGTGGTCGAAATCACGACACTGGATGACATCGAGCGCGAAGTTCAGATGTTTACCGTGATTGCCTAACCCATACGCGCCCTGCGTATGTGGGGCGCAATTACTGAGGATATTGAGATGGATGATCAAATTGGATCAGGGCAACTGTTTGCCGATGTTCTTAAAACTGTTTTGCTGGGACTGATGGAGAATGAAAAAACTGAATGCTCGGTTGATGTCGTTCTTGCTGAGTTGTTCCCAGATGCAGCAAGTGAGGTCAGCGGATTTAAGTTCAAGGTGACCTTTGCAATTGAACCGACTGAGGGCTGAGAAATGTCACACATGATTATTGTCACCGAGATTGATGACGAAGAAGACGAAGTAACCAGCCTGCATATGTCTGGCAGCGAAGGCATGAACGCGCTGTATCGCGAACTGGGCGTTCCACAGTTTAACCAAGGCACCAATGGCGATGGGGACGCTGAAATTGATCGTGAGCTGGTGGCTGCGGCAGGTGAAGCACTCGCCAGACAGGGACATCACGCGCAGGCAGTGTTCTTGATCGAAGTGCTGGAATTTTCGACTTCGGATTCATTCCGTTTTTCTTTTAGCTGATTGGGGAAAGATCATGGCAAGTTTTAAACAGCAAGTTGAGCGATTCGAGCAGGAAGAAAAAAACCTATCGTCAAAGCGTCAGGCTCTGTCAGAAGCGATTCAGTCCGCCATTGCAGATCGTGTCTGTGCCGATATTGGTGGGTTTCGCGCTCACGTTATTGCCCTGCCCATGGCTAAAGAACAGTCACTGCACTGGCGCTGGCTGGCTGGTCGTAGCGAGGAATTGGCCGTAAGTACGGATGCATTCGCCGGAGCGATGGTCAAGCATGGCTACTTGATTAAGAAAGAGATGTATTTTTCTGGTGATTACGGTCAGGACATCGAACTAGATCAAGAAGAAATTGATCAGTGTGTCTGTCCGATTCGTGGCGAACAGGTCAGCAAAGAATACTTTGATGAAAACCGCTACCCGCTCTGGGAAACGACATCAAGATGGGCTGAGATGATTGATGCGGTTTATGAATCTGAAATGCCAGTCCGCGCAGAACTTCCGATGAAGATTTTTGACGTTGATGGTGATGGGTGCTATGCGGCCAATAACGCCGAAGAATTCCGCGCTTGGTATGTCGATAAATACGGGGTGGAATGCGCTGAATATGTCGAAGACCTCACCGAACTGACAGTCGAACAAGCTGAAAAGCGCATGGTCATCATCAATGACTACAAAGACCAGCGAAGCCTGCGCTACCTGCTGAATGAGCATGTGGTGATCAAGGGCAAGGTAATAGCAATGCTGTCTTGTGAGCACAGCTAACCAAACCGCTCCTTCATCGCTGATTTTTTCAAATGAAGGAGCATTTTCAGATAAGGATTTGGACATGAGTCAATATGATCAAAACTGGCAATGCCGCAATGCGATCAACTGCGGTTGCTATCACATCAGCGACCAATCTGAAGAAGATGGTGAGCTTTGCCAAGACTGCTACGACGAGCTACAAGAGCGCGAAAATCGTTTTGCTGGATTGGTTGCTGAAAATGCAAAACTCAAGGAAGAACTGGCCGCGTATAAAAAAGCCAGCGACCCTATGGGTGGTGGGCTGCGCTCTTTAGAGTGGCGTTTTGTCTGGCACGGCTCAGGCGGGAATGAAAACTGGAATCGGCGCGGCGGGCGAATTGTTAAAGCTCCGACAAATGGGGATGAACTGCTTTACGTTGGCGAAAACAAAAGCGATTTGGAAGATGCGGAGCTATTAATCGCCAAGCATAACGCCGATCTGCTTTTTGTTGCACAGAGCAAACAGGCTCAGATCGACCGCTTAAAAAAAGCACTGACTGGCATGGTCAACCACGAAGAAGCAGCGAATGCGCGAGAAGGGCTTGAGCCTTCTATGGAACTGCAATTTGCTCAAGAAGTTTTGGGCTTGGAGTGTTAATTCATGGTGACTTCAAGAGATCCAACCTCAAGCTCTACCGTCCTAAGATCGGACGAAGTGATCAGGCTTTGCAATTTGGCGCTGTTCAGATACATGTGCGCAATCGCTGGGAAGTGTGCGCCGCGTCAATTCACTGGGCGCTCACTGAACCCTTTTGCCAAGCCAAAGCCCCGCGTGATTCAGGGTGACTTTGTATACACGTTGCTTATGTACACAAAAGAAATCTACCCATCCCGCGAGCAAGTACAGCGCATTTTGAACCTGCTTGAGCTGTGCAAATTATCGCACTCTGTGCGTGTTTCTGCTGATGACGCTGGCGCAATCGCCAATGTCCACAAGATTTGAAAGGACTGAATTATGAGCACCAACCGCGCAGATCCAGTAAAGACCCGCAAGACTGCAACCAGCTTGCAGAAGGTAATTGATTTTCATGCCAACGCGCTTAATACGGTTTCGAATTATGCGTATTTCGAGCTGTCATACACGCGCCTCACTGGCTGGATGGTCTTTGTCACAAGTCACCAGCGCACGGAACATCCAAACCGTAAGGTGCTGATTAGCGGACAAGGCAGCACACCAGATGAAGCCTGTAAAAACGCTTTGTCTGAACCGCCTGTTGAGTTTAACGCTGATCAAATCGTTGAAAGTCTTATTGATGCAAAACAAGCCGAGATCGACCGCTTAAAGGCACAACTAACCGCTTTAGGCCAAATGCTGCAAACCTGTCTGCAACTACCTGTGCGCGGACAGCCATGCCTGATGTCAATTGACACAAGCGACCCAGAAGCGACCGAATACAAGCACGTCTATTGGATGGATGCTGTCATGGACTGCCTAGAAGCGAATACAGCTATGGTCTATGACCGCGAAATGGCCTACTTGTCAGCTTTGCCACCAAGCCAGTATCACAAGGCTGTCAAGAAGCTGGAAAAGGAACGTGCAGCCAAAAAAGCACTGGAGCAGACCCAATGAGCAAGATCCCAAGTTATTTGTACCGCAAAACCGAGATGGCAAAAAACCATCATGCAATGGGTTTTTTTGAAGATGTTTACCTGATCAAGCTGCTGCCCAACACCCAGTACCGCCAGACAAACGCGGCGGGTGATGTTGTGTTTGAGATCACAACCGAAGTCACGCCGAACTCTGTCTGCTCGTTTGTGGCTCAGGAAAATGGGGCACTACATGTGAGCTTTTTTGATGTAAAGCATAACGTTTGGTGGCCTGTTCAGTACGCCGAAAGCCTATTTGACCTGAGCAAGCCGCGCATCGAAGAACTGGAAAAAAGGGGCTTCCAGATTGACCGCAGTAGCAACCACAACCTTTTTCTCTACGACCTTGAAGCAATGCTGACCAAGCGTTTTGGCGGCAAGTGGGAGATTTTTCACAGCCACGTTTTAAAAGATGGCCTGCTGAAAATCAGACACGATTTAAGCGTTATCGGCAAGTTTGTTGAAGGCACATCAAGTTGGGACATGGGTGGTCAAATCCATGAATTTGGCAATGACGTGGCAGAGAAGCTAGAACGCTTCAAGCTGAACAACCTGCCAAAAATCTACGCCGATATTCGGGCTGGCGAGATGTCGCTGGATCAGTTTGTTGCAAGGTTTGGGGGAG
>JAYXXU010000105.1:0-1175 GCA_036019135.1 Pseudomonadota bacterium
TGACATGACGATTGATCAGATCGGCATTACGGTAGCTGCCGCACCTGTCAGTAGTGTCTCTGTGCGTGTGGCAATTTATAAAGTGATTGATGACTTTGAGTGCGAAGCATTATTCATTAGCGATGTATTGGCAACTGGCACGGTGACTGGATCAGTGATGGCCAGCCTGCCCGAACAGTTAACCTGTAGTCAGTATGATACATATTTGGTGGGCGCTACTTTCAGTGCCGATTTAGATGTGCTGCAAGTTGCCAATTACGATTTACCGATGTTGCGAAAATTTACGGCGAATAACACCACGTCTCGTGGCCACTATCAAAGTCTAGCCCCATTGCCATTTGCCGATGGCTTGCCAGTTAGTTTTAACACAGGCGTTGCTTTGGCAGCAGCGGTCGGCGGCTGCCCAGAGATTGTCATGAGGATTGCGTGATGAGCGAAGTTGTTGAAGTTGTTATTGATCGAATGGGTAAGGACAGCTTGGCGATGCATGATTATTTATCAGAGCATGGTCACTGGATGTATATGCTGGATAATCAGTTGGTAGTGTCAGATCCCAACGCCGTGCAACAGCTCATTATTGATTATGTGCCTGCTGGATCGCCGCCAGTTGGTGGCTAGTCGCAGTGTGATCACCATCCAAGTTTTTGTTTTTATAGCCCCATTGCTGGGGCTTTTTTATTGGAGTTTTTATGGCTGAGCCAATGAGTAGTGGGGTTGGAGTAGCTACCGCAATCAAGCTCTATGGATTTATTGTCATCGTTGCAATCTGCTTATTTTTAGTGTCGCTGGTGGTCATTATGACTCGCATACCGCGCACGCGGCCTGAGTGGGTTGTGAGTCTGTCATGCACGGTCGTGGGCAGTCTGACAGGTGGTGCTTTTGTAGTACAGCGGTTCGGGCTGCACGCTTGGGCAAATGATTGGTTTGGGATGGTGGCATTGGGTGGTGTTGTTTTTGCGTGTGGCTTGCCAGCTTGGGCAATTGTGCGCTGGACATTCAACTATATTAACGCCCGCGAAGGTGCGGGCATCATCGAAGTGATCCGCGAGATTAAGGATGAGGTGCGGAAATGAGCAAACTAACGTGGGATGAAATCTTTGATCGCTTGATGGAGCACGAGGGTGGTTACGTCAATCACCCAAGCGACCCTGGCGGCGAGACGATGTGGGGCGTGA
>JAYXXU010000106.1:0-8769 GCA_036019135.1 Pseudomonadota bacterium
TCGGCGATGCACTGTTGATTTTCTTTGGTGATCCAACCAGTAAAGGCGCTAAAAATGACGCATTGGCTTGTGTTGAGATGGCGATTGCCATGCGTCGTGAAAATAAACTGCTCAGGCAAAAATGGAAGGCACTTGGTTTCGATGGGCTGCATGTCCGAATGGGGATCACCACAGGTTATTGCCATGTCGGCAATTTTGGCAGCAATAGCCGAATGAGCTATACGATCATTGGCCGTGATGCAAACTTAGCAGCACGCCTGCAAGCGGCGGCTGATCCTGATGAGATTTTGATTTCAAACGATACTTATCTGTTGATTCGGGATCGAATTAGCTGTCGTGAGCGCGGCATGTTGCATCTCAAAGGCATTGCCAAGCCGATGCAGACATGGCAAGTAGTCGATCAGTTTGAAAGTGCCCAGACACTGAGTCGGCGCTGGGTCGAGTTTGAAATGGATGGGTTTAATCTACAGTTGGATATGGATGAGGTCAAATCATATGACCGCGAACGGATTTTAACGGCATTACAGCAAGCTGCACGCAACTTGGATCGCCATGTTGCAGGCGAAGGGCAGCGCCCCTCAACCCATAGCCATGACGATCATTTACACTAGTGATTACGCAGATTTGTTGAGAAGCTTGGCAATCAGCATTTGGATACGATCTAGCAAGCGTGAAAAGAAACCTGCTTGCTCAACAGCTTGTAATGCAACCAGTGGGCGCTCGGCGATGGCTTGGCCATCTAGCGTAGCAATCAGTTTACCGACTACTTGGCCTTGTTGAATCGGCGCTTTTAGGTTGGGTTGTACACTAAATTGGGTTTGGATACTTTCAGCTTTGCCGCGTGGTAATGTCACAGTCAGGTGTTCTGATAATCCAACAGTCACGGTTTTGTCCTGACCGAACCACAGTGGTGTGGTGGCCAAGGCCTGTCCGGCAGGGCGAACATTCACCGTTTCAAAGTTGCTAAACCCCCAATTTAATAATTCGCGGCTTTGCTCGGCACGACCCTGAACGCTAGGTGCGCCCATAATGACCGAGATCAGCCGCATTGATCCACGCTTGCTTGAAGTGGTGAGGCAGTACCCTGCTGCACTGGTATAGCCCGTTTTTAATCCATCCACCGATGGATCGGTGTACAACAAAGCATTGCGATTGCCCTGCCGAATGTTATTAAAGGTAAATTCTTTTTCGGAGTAAATTGGATAATAATCTGCACTATCCCGAATGATGGTGCGTGCGAGTGTGGCCATATCTCGTGCTGAGGAGTAGTGGTTCTCCATGTGCAAGCCAGTCGCATTTAAAAAATTGGTATTGGTCATGCCCAAGCGCTTGGCCTCAGCATTCATCATGTCGGCAAAACCGCCTTCATTACCTGCCAGATGCTCAGCAATGGCTTTAGAGGCATCGTTGCCAGACTGTACAATAATCCCGCGCAGCATCTCTAATGCAGTTGCTGTGCCATTGAGTGGCACATACATGCAGGACTCACTACTCGAGCCACGACACCATGCTGACTCGCTCATGCGGATAGGCTCATCTTCTTTGAGCTGGCCCGCCATCAGTTTTTGCTCGACGATCAAGCTAGTCATCATTTTGGTGAGCGATGCAGGTGGCAAACGCTCATCAGGATTCGAGGCTGCGAGGACTTGACCTGACTCATAATCAACCAAAATATATGCTTTATTATCTAGCTGAGGAGGCGATGGCATAATCGTGACCGCAGAAACGTGCGTGCTTAGTCCAGCAACCAGTACGGTGGTCAGAATGCGAAGGCGGGTGGTCATGGTTGAGTGATCCGTATTAAAAAAGCAAAAGCATGAGAGGGCTACATGCTATCAGAACATTGCGCTTGGATTCAGTACGGAATATCAAAATGCTGCAAAAGAACTGTACAGCAGGCGAGGCAGCTGTACAGGCAGACTTGAATAAGGCTTAAGACGAAGCTGCTGGCGTCGGATAGTGTACGACATCCAGACAAGCAGCACGGTTTTCTGCGACGGCATAGCTGGCGGCTTGCGCCCGAGCCGCATCAAGTAGTACCACATATTCGGGGTCATTATGTAGGCTTTGAATGCCAAGCATGGGTGAAGGCATATTTGGTAATAGGTTGCTTAATAGATTTTGATAGCCTTGATTGAATTGTGGCTGCATTTGCTCTCCCAAGATTTTGGGACAAATCTCTCGCAGTACATCAACAGTGGCCACTTCTTCCATGGTTGTTGGCAAAGATTGTTTAAATTCAACGGCGTTTTCAGGGGCTGTATTTGGCGTTGTTGTCGCATCGGCTGCGATAGCCATGGCGGGAACAAGCCCAACCAGTAGACTAAAACTCACTGTGCTAAAACTGAGACGAGACATGCGTTAACGATCCAATTATTTGATGTTGGGAAAGTTTAGGCGGATTTAATCGCTGAAACCAATGATTTTTGTTGGGTGTTTTTGTCTAAAATAGAGGGTATTTGCAGTGACTGTGTTAATCTGGTGCAGTTGTCAGACTGCTCATTCTGGCTGATGTATTACGCCAGTCGCAGACTGTTTTTATTAAAAATGGCCGAAATAGGTAATTTTTGGCTGCCTAAGCCTGTCTAAATCCCGTTTACTTTACCAGTCGATTTTCTGGTAAGTAAGGATTGCATGTTGGGAAATCTCGCTTTTTTTTAAACAAATACGACATCATCACGACCATCTTTTGTGCTAGATCGAATGTTCAAACAAACGATGTGGCAAGTTGTGTGGCCGTGGTGTTTTGATGTGTGTTTGCTCAGAGGTGAAGTCAACTCATATGCAAGCCTTTCCACAACGTCTGACCTTCCCTGCATTTTATGTCGAAACGACGCTGTCGCTGATTCGTGCCTATCGGGGTGATCCGAATAGCTGTTATCAGCGTTTGGGGATTAGTCCTGACATGGCGTTACAGCCCAATTATCGATTGTCGGCTGAGCAGTTTGAGCAATTGCTGTTGTTGTGTATGGAGCACTTGCTTCCTGGTGAGCCAAAGTTTATTCAGGCCTTACATCATATCCCCACAACTGCACATGGTTTGATTGGTATCGCGGCGATGACCTCCGATACCTTGGGCGATGCCTTGGATCTGGCGATTCGTTATTTCGGTTTGCTTGCCCCTTCAATAGAGGTCTACTATCATGATTTTAGGGGTGAAATACATGTCACCTTTAAGGAGAATCATCGTTTTGAGCCAGCCGTTCAGGCGTTTTTTCTAGAGCTGGTGGTGGGCAGTATTGGTCGAATTGCAAAGTTTGCGAATAATCCTCAAATCGCCCAATTGGGACGGTTGTCAACTGTGTCGATGCAAGTGCAGTTCATGCATGAATGTACTGAGGATATGGTGGCGTATCAGCGTTATTTTGGCGCGCCTGTGCAGTTTGGCTGCCGCGAAAATAAGTTTGTTATCAGTCGACAAGTGCTGAGTCAGCCTCTCTTAACCCGCAATCGTGCGACCCGAGTTGCGCTTGAAGCGACATTAAAACAACAGCTTCATGCAGTGCAACACAGTCAATCGATGACGCAAATGGTACGGCAGTTGTTGATGCATCGTCTCAACCAAAGCCAACTGCCAAACGCCAATGAAACGGCTGAATATTTTGCCATGTCTGTGCGAACGTTAAGCCGTCGTTTGCATGAAGAAAACACCTCTTTGATCGAAATTTCTCAACAAGTTCGGATCGAGCGCGCCCAACAACTGTTGCTGGATGGCACGATGCCCCTGTCCAAGATTGCCAAAGTATTGGGTTTTAGCAATAGCGCAAGTTTTTCTCGGGCGTTTCGACAAGCCATGGGCTGCACGCCGCGTGATTTTAGAAAAAAACCGAACGAGCCTGTTGTAGGCTAGTCCGACTCATAAGTGCCCTCGATCAGCCGCCTCATCGTTGAGGTTGAGGGGTAATTGGTCTATGGATCAAGTTGATGTCACCATAACACCTGTGGAGTAATGCAATGACCGATGTACAACAAGCTGCCCCTGTCAAACACTATGACGTGGCGATTATTGGCAGTGGATTTTCTGGTTTGGGCATGGCGATTCAGCTCAAAAAAGCAGGTCGGAATGATTTTATCTTGCTTGAAAAAGCGGACGGGATTGGCGGTACTTGGCGCGACAATCATTATCCAGGTGCGGCCTGTGATGTTCCTTCTCACATGTATTCGTTTTCGTTCGAGCAAAATCCAAACTGGTCACGGTTTTATTCGACCCAGCCCGAAATTTTGGCTTATATGCAAGGCTGTGCCCAAAAATATGACTTGATGCCACATGTACAGGTCAACAGCGAGTTGGTGGAAGCGCGTTGGGATAATCAAAAACAGCACTGGAAGTTGCAATTGACCAGTGGGCAGCGTTTGACTGCTCGTGTGGTGGTGTCGGGGATTGGCGGACTCAGTCGTCCAGCGTTGCCCAAAGTTAAAGGTTTGGAGAAGTTTAAAGGTGAAGTATTTCATTCGGCCGAATGGAATCATGACTATGATTTGACGGGTAAGCGGGTTGCTGTGGTGGGAACGGGCGCAAGCGCGATTCAATTCGTCCCACAAATCGCCCCGAAAGTCGGCAAGTTGGTGTTGTTTCAACGTACCGCACCATGGTTAGTGCCAAAACCTGATATGCAGATGCCCAACTGGACAAAGGCAACTTTTAGCAAGCTACCTGCCTCACAAAAAGTCTTTCGCAGTAGCGTGTACTGGCAGGCAGAGGCATTTGCGATTGGATTCATTAATCCAAAACTGATGTATGGCATCGAAAAGCTGGCCAAGTTCCATATCAAGAACCAAGTCAAAGACCCTGTTTTACGCGAAAAGCTCACACCAAACTATACCATCGGCTGTAAGCGAGTGCTGTTTTCCAATAATTATTATCCCGCCCTGTGCCGTGATAATGTGGACGTAATTTCCGCAGGTGTCAAAGAAGTGACTGCCCATCAAGTGATTGATGCCAATGGGGTCGCACATGATGTAGATGCGATCATTTGTGGGACAGGCTTTGATGTCCAAGATCCACTAGGGCCACTCAAAATCTATGACACGCAAGGCGTTGAGGTGCATGAGCGCCCAGAAATGAATGCGTATTTGGGCACAACACTCAAGGATCTACCTAACCTGTTTATGTTGCTTGGTCCAAACACAGCGCTAGGCCATAACTCCGTGGTGTTCATGATTGAATCTCAAATCCACTATGTTATGCAGTGTCTGGCCGAAATGGACAAGCGAAAAGCCCAAGCAATCCAAGTCAAGCCTGATGCGGTTGATCGTTATAATCAAAAAATCCAGTCGGAACTTAAAAAGACCGTTTGGAGCCAAGGTGGCTGCAAAAGCTGGTACTTTAATGATGAGGGCGTCAATATCACATTATGGCCGAGCTTTACATGGAAATACTGGCTAAAAATGCGTAGCCCAGTGTTTAGCAAGTTTGAGTTTTCTAAGCTGCAAGCATAAGCTGAGCTTAAGCCTAAAATCGAGCAAGGTGAACCGCATGACAATGTCTGATCCAGTGCTATTTTGGCGGGATAAGAAAAGTCAGATGTGGTTCACTCAGGCTAATATGTGGGTAGATCATCAGGAGATTCAGCATGACGGTTCTATCAGTGGCACAGGGCTGGTTAAAAAAAACCAGCGCCTCTAAAACCACACACCACTTGATTCCGCGTAAGGTCAAGTTTGAGTGGTTGCATACGCCGTTAGAGTGGATTCCCAATCAACCGTTTGCGAGCCACTTTATTAATCAGATCAATATGATCTTGCCAGCGGGTGAGTTTTGGTTCTGCCGCATGTACAACCAAGCCCTACCGCATGTCACCGATGACAAGCTGCGTGAAGATGTGCAGATGTTTATTCGGCAAGAGGCCATGCATGCACGCGCGCATGGCAGTGCAATCAAAGAATATTTGCAAGCGCATGGTATTGATACAGAACGCAATACCAAAATCATGGATTGGCTGTTTGAGTCACTGCTGGCTGATCAGCCGCTTGGCTTTGAATTGCCGCAGTTTGCGCAGTATCAATGGCTGTTGTTCCGCCTTGGGGTGATTGCCTCAGTCGAGCATATGACCTGTGTGTTGGGCAACTATGTCTTACGCAATAAGACATGGGATCGAATGGGCGCCGATCCTGTATTGCTGGATTTGTTGCGTTGGCATGGTGCAGAAGAAGTCGAGCATCGTTCAGTCGCGTTTGATTTGTATGGGCACTTAGGTGGCGGTTATTTATCACGCTACTATTTGGCCAGCATTGCAACGCCATTGGTGTTTGGGCTGTGGGTGGATGGCGCGGCGCATTTGATGAAGCAAGATCCACGTTTTGCTGCCAAAAAACCCAGCGTATTCAAACCTTGGATCTGGCTAGAATGGGCAAAAACAAGCAAAAATAAAAGCTTGCCGCACCCGATTTGGTTGGCTGCACAGCAATTGCCGTATTTTTACCCTTGGTATGATCCAGTCAAAGAGGGCAACACTACAGAAGCTTTGGCCTATCTATCCAGTTCGCCCGCCGCAAAGCGTGCAGTGACTGCCAGCGCGGCTGTATAAGTTTAAGGTCTTTGAGTGTTCCAGCCCTATCATTGCTTTGGTGGTGATAGGGCAAATATAGATGTTGAATGATTGTATGATGTTAGATGCTTTGCCAAAAGATCAAGAAATCGTTATGTTGATCATCAAATGAAGCTGTCAGGATGACAATACATGAGTGCTGATCAAGCATGGCGATTTTCGCTGGTTCCCGATTTTCCATTGACTGACCGTGCGGTACAGCTTGAGGTCATTGTGACACCACAGCCGCAGTGCTGCTTGCAGGTCGATTACATTTTATCCGATCCTGACAGTCAGGTATTGTGGCCTGCAACCATGACATTGCCGCGTCGACTAGATTTTTTGTGGGAACATACTTGTTTAGAGTTATTCATTAAAACAGACGAACAGCCTGATTATGTCGAGATCAATGCCAGTCCATGTGGGGCTTGGCAAGCATACCGATTTGATGATTATCGTTCACCGAAGCATTTGCCACCCAATCCTGATTTTCGAATCCGCCTTCAGCGCTTGTCTGTCTATCATCATCATCTGCGTATGCAACTCGATCTGTCTCGATTGGTCAAGGCAGGTCAGATGTTGCAAATTGGTACATGTGCGGTGTTAGAGCATAATTTCGGTTCGAATAGTTACTGGGCGCTACGGCACTCAGCGTTGCCAGCGGATTTTCATCGGCAGCAAGATTGGATGTTTCAGCTTGCAGTGAATTAGTGTGTACCAAAAAGCACTGCCTGTATCCCTCATAAACTTGCTACAATAATCGGTTAATGTAAGCCAGTATCCGAGGTGTGCCATGCTGTACCCAAAATCTTATGATGTGATTGTGATTGGTGGTGGCCATGCGGGTACTGAAGCCGCATTAGCAGCGGCACGGATGGGTCGAGCCACGCTATTGCTGACCCATAATATCGAAACCCTCGGACAAATGAGCTGTAATCCTGCAATCGGTGGGATTGGTAAATCACATCTGGTGCGCGAAATCGACGCACTCGGCGGCGCGATGGCCTTGGCGACTGACAAAGGCGGTATTCAGTTTCGGGTGCTAAACAGTCGTAAAGGTGCAGCAGTACGCGCGACCCGTGCCCAAGCGGATCGAATTTTGTATAAAGCCGCGATCCGTGAAATTTTAGAGAATCAGCCGAATCTAGATATCTTTCAGCAAGCAGCTGATGATTTGGTGGTCGAAGGCGATACCGTCAAAGGCGTCGTGACCCAGATGGGCATTCGCTTTAACTGCCGCTCGGTGGTGCTGACCACAGGCACGTTTTTGGGCGGCGTGATTCATATTGGTATGCAGCAATCACGTGGTGGTCGTGCAGGTGATCCACCATCGATTGCATTGGCTGACCGTTTGCGTGAGCTAAAACTGCCCGTCGGTCGCCTAAAAACTGGTACACCGCCACGCATTGATGCGCGGACGGTGGATTTTTCGGTGATGATGCCACAAGCGGGCGACACGCCGACCCCAGTGATGTCGTTTATGGGTGATGTGTCGATGCATCCGCAGCAGATTAGCTGCTGGATTACCCACACCAATGAGCGCACCCACGAGATTATTCGCGGTGGGCTAGACCGTTCGCCGATGTATACCGGCGTGATTGAGGGTGTGGGCCCGCGTTACTGTCCGTCGATTGAGGACAAAATTCACCGCTTTGCCGACAAAGACAGCCATCAGATTTTCTTAGAGCCAGAAGGCTTGACCACGCACGAACTCTACCCGAATGGCATTTCGACCAGTCTGCCGTTTGATGTGCAGTTTGAATTGGTGCGGTCGATTCGTGGTATGGAAAACGCGCACATTCTTAGACCTGGTTATGCGATTGAATACGATTATTTTAACCCACAAAGCCTGAAGCCGACGCTCGAAACCAAGTCGATTCAGAATCGGTTTTTTGCCGGTCAAATCAATGGCACGACTGGCTACGAAGAGGCTGGTGCACAAGGTTTGCTGGCGGGTCTAAATGCGGCGCGTGTGGCGTGGGATCAAGAGGGCTGGACACCGACCCGCGATCAAGCCTATATCGGCGTGTTGGTCGATGACCTGATCACGCATGGCACCAAAGAGCCGTATCGGATGTTTACCAGTCGCGCCGAGTACCGCTTGATGCTGCGTGAAGACAATGCCGATCAGCGTTTGACCGCCAAAGGTCGTGAATTGGGTTTGGTTGATGATGTGCGTTGGGCAGCGTTTTGTGAAAAAATGGAGTCGATTTAGCTGGAATCTGCTAGTCTAAAATCCTTG
>JAYXXU010000107.1:0-1512 GCA_036019135.1 Pseudomonadota bacterium
ATGGCCATGTGATAGCAATCGAATTGGATCTTGAGGGCAGGATGCTGGACAGCTTCGAGCATTTCTTGTAGCTGAGCGATGTTTTGTAGCAAGAAGCGTGGCATATCCGTGCCATTGATGGCTTCAATCACAGGCGTAATACCTGCATTGCTGAGTTCGTGTGCCGCATAACGCAGGTTGCTTGCCAGCGTCTCTAGACAAGGCAGCAGATCTGCATGTTCAGGCTGTCGTCCTGCCAAAATATTGACGGTAGGAACGTGTAGCACGCGCGCATAATATAAGCCTTCAAACAATGCCTGTCTAAATTGATGCTCCCGCCCGCCAACACCTGTCAGGCCATTGCCGCCTTGCATCAAGTCACCTGCAGGCAGGTTAATCAGTACCAATTTAAGATCATGCAGCTCAAGCTGGGCTTGAATCAATAACACATCTAGATCATAGGGAAACTGAATTTCGACTGCCGAAAACCCTGCTTGTTTGGCCAAAGCAAAGCGCTCGATCAGTGGCACTTCAGTAAACAGCATCGACAGGTTGGCAGAAAATTGCAGCATGATGAGCGCTAGGATGACCACAGATGCGCCCAACAATAGCATTTAAATCAACATACCGCGACCGCTTCAATGGCTTGATATTGCATCGATGCGAGTCGATTATGGCGTGGATGATAGGGGGCTGGGTAATATCAAAATAGCGTTTGACTGGGATTTATTGGACGTTGACGGCTATGTTTAATACAACAGATGCGGCATCTTGTTCCTGCAAGTTCTGTTTTGGAACTATTATGCAGTTCAGCCAATGAGGTGTTGTGATGTCGAATTCAGTGACGGTCAGTCCCGTGCAGCCATCTTTTCCTGTGCGTCGTATGGACTATGCTTTTAATGATGTGCCTAAATATTGGTTTGATAACGATCCTGTGTCGACATTGTATTTCATTGGGTTGTCGCTGCTGTTTCCAGAAGGTGAGTCATTTTTTGTCCGTTCGGTACGTGCAGTGCGAAATCAGTTGAAGCAAAATCCACAGCTTGACCGCGATGTTGGTGCGTTTATTGGTCAAGAAGCGATGCATTCCAAGGAGCATCAAGCGTTTCATGTCAGTGCGCGTCAGTACAATCTTGACCCAGACTCATTGGAGCAGATGACAGGCAAAATCCTCAAGACGATTGAAGGGATTGCGGGCAAAAAAATCAATTTGCTGATCACGGTTGGATTGGAGCATTACACCGCCGTCAAAGTGGTGAATATGATGAATGGTCTGTATCAGTCTATGACAGATGAAACGATTCAGAATTTGTGGCTTTGGCATAGCGTTGAAGAGACCGAGCATAAGGCTATTGCCTTTGATGTATACCAATATTTGTATGGTACTGGGGTGCGTGCTTATGTGGATCGGGTAGCGGTATTTACGGTCAGTCTGTCGCTGATTTTAGACGTGTCGATTGTGTACACGTTGGTGCTGGCAAAACGTGATCAACAGCTGACCAATTGGCGCTCATGGCAAAAATTTATTGGGTT
>JAYXXU010000108.1:0-3456 GCA_036019135.1 Pseudomonadota bacterium
CAACATTGCCAATCTCCACATAACCTGTCGTGCCTAGCGGCAGGTTGGCATGAATCTCTAGATTGTCACTCATGATGTCATCTCCCCGCGTGAAATCAGCTTGGTCAGCAGCACCAAGCCCTGCTCAATCAACAGCCCCACCAGACCAACCACAAAAATCGCAATGATGATGTGTGCCACGTTTAGGTTGTTCCACTCATCCCAGATCCAGAATCCCAGACCAATTCCGCCTGTCAGCATTTCGGCGGCCACAATCACCAACCATGCCACACCAATGGATAGACGAATCCCCGTCAGCAAGTATGGCAAGGTGGCGGGCAATAAGATCTTGGTAAATACTTTCCATTCGGACAGGCGCAATACCCGCGCAACATTCAGATAATCTTGTGGAATCTGCGATACACCCGCCGCTGTATTCAAAATAATCGGCCAGATTGAACTGATGAAAATCACCCAAATCGAGGCAGGCTCAGCCGACTTAAACACCAACAGACCAATCGGTAACCATGCCAGTGGCGACACAGGCCGCAGAATCGAAATGATCGGTGCAAACATATTGCGCACGAACATAAAGCGGCCAATGATAAAGCCCAATGGAATCCCCAACAGTGCCGCCATGCCAAAGCCCGTGCCGACCCGCCCGAGCGAATACAGGATGTTCCAGCCAATCCCCATATCATTTGGACCCGCCTGATAAAACGGGTCAGAAAACAACAATACCGCTGCCTGCCATGTCTGGACAGGATTCGGCAATTCGGTGCGGAAGCTGCTCAATGCTGCCCACGCCAAAATAAACAAAGCAATCCCAATTAACGGCGCAATCACCGCTTTGCTGGCTGCCAACACCCATTGGCTGAGCCGTTCAGCACGCCACGGCGATGGCTTGCTGGTCTCAGCAAGGCTTGGTTTTTCGGCAATACTCACGTCAGTACCCATGATGTCGATCTCCTGCACCGTCTACGCGTCATCGCTCGCAGCGGCGCGATAAAAAATTAGGCTTTAATCTTAAAACTGTCTGCATAGGCGGCAGGGTTGCTGCCATCCCAAATCTTGCCATCCATCAAGCGACTGCTTCGCATCGGCGAACTGGGCACGCTGATGCCCAATTGCTTGGCAGCATCGGTATACAGTCCAATCTGATTGATTTGCTTGGCAACTGCCAAATAGTCAGGATGTTTGTCTAACAACCCCCAACGCTTGTGCTGGGTCAAGAACCACATGCCATCCGATAGATACGGGAAGGTGGTTTGACCATTGCGGAAGAAGCGCATCATGTTGCCATCGACATAGGTTTTGCCTTTGCCGTCGTCATAGCGGCCTAAGAATCGACCAAATACAGTGGCTTCTGGTGCATTGACATAGGCTTTTTGCGAGATAATCTTGACCGCCTCTGGGCGATTGCGCATCACGTCCAGCCATTGGCAAGTTTCGAGTACAGCCATGATCATGGCGCGCGCGGTATTTGGATATTTTTCAACGAATTCTTTGGTCACGCCGAGGACTTTTTCGGGATGATTACGCCAGACATCTTGACTGGTGATTTCCAACACCCCGATGCCCATATCGACCGCACGCGCACCCCATGGTTCACCCACACAAAAGCCGTCCATGTTACCGATCTGCATATTGCTGACCATTTGTGGTGGTGGTACGACGATATTTTTGACATCGGCATATGGATTCACGCCATGCGATGCCAACCAATAATTCAGCCACATGGCATGTGTGCCGGTTGGAAAAGTCTGAGCAAAGGTCAGTTGCTTGCCAGACGAAGCCAGATAGCTTTTGATTTTGCTGCCGTCAGTGACACCTGCGTCATATAGTTTTTTGGATAAGGTAATCGACTGACCATTATTGTTGAGACTCATCAGCACAGCCATGTCTTTTTTTGGACCAGCCACGCCAAGATGCACCCCATAAATCAGACCATACAGAACATGTGCTGCGTCGAGTTCACCATTAATCAGCTTGTCCCGCACCCCCGCCCAAGACGCTTCTTTGGAGGCTTCAATACTGATGCCATATTTTTTATCAAAGCCTAACTTGCTGGCCATCACAATCGGCGCACAGTCGGTCAGTGGAATAAAGCCCACTTTGACTGTAGTTTTTTCGGGTTTGTCTGAGCCTGCGGCATATGCCCCACTGGACAACCCAAGGCTAAGCAGGCCACTACTGGCTGCCACGCTTGCTGCACCGAGCAAACCACTGTGTTGAATGAATTGACGGCGACTGGCTGGCGCGGTCAGCAAGGTTGTTTCGGCGGTCAATACCGCTGGGGTTTTGGCTGAATCGTGGCTCATTGTTCACTCCAAGTCTCTGGCGAATGATTTTTTTGCAATAAAAAACGCCCATACCACTGTCGTAGTACGGACGCCATTGTCCAAATTTGATGACCAACTGCTGGATCACGATGCTCATCAAACGAATTAAGCTGTACACCCACCATTGGATGTTGATTGAGACTATGCCAAAAGCGTGCCAACTCTTTAAATAAAATTAAACATATGTTTTATATCATAATTATAAAAAATAGCCTCTGTTACGCGAATGCGCCATATTGTTACAATCTCAGCACAACGCCCAATCCCTGCACCACATCGCATCGCGCGTATGCGCTAAAATCGCTCAATTTTTGCGACGATTCAGTACTTTCGGCTATGCTGAATGCAGCACAATTTTGCTTCTATCGAGCCAACTCAATGCCTGATGCATACGTTATCCCCTCCTCACCACAACCTGCCTGTAGCGCCATTATTTTGGCGGGCGGGCGCGCCAGTCGCATGCAAGGGCAAGACAAGGGTTTGATTCCACTGGCAGGACAGCCAATGATTCAGCATGTCTTGCAACGGGTTGCCCCACAAGTGCAAGACATCGTGATCAATGCTAATCGGTCTATCGCCGACTACACCGCCTTGGGCTATCCTGTGGTCAACGATCAAGTCGGTGAGTTTGCAGGGCCATTGGCTGGGATTGCGGCTGGACTAGCCATCTGCCAACAGGATTGGGCGCTGGTCGTCGCTTGTGACTGCCCACAACTGCCACTAGACTTGGTGGCACAGTTATTTGCAGCCCGAGCACGCCAGCCCTTGGTGATCCTGCACGATGGGCAACGATTACAGCCACTGTTTATGCTGATTCATCGTCAGCTGCTGCCTGCACTTCAGCAGGCCTTGGCACAACAACAGGCCAAAGTCGGTCAGTGGTGTCTGGCACAACACCCCGCCATCTTACGTGTAGCTCAGCCTGCTGCGTTTGCCAATATCAATACCGAAGCTGAACGCTTGGCCTTGGAACAGCAACTCTTACAAACAAACACCTGATAAACAATAATATAGACTGAGATTCAAATCGCCGCTTAATCATGAACAATTGTAAAAACGGCAGGATTGAAATTGCTATTTCACAATCGCCAGATAAGATGTTAAGCGCAGCAACTCCTATGACCGATTCACGCAA
>JAYXXU010000109.1:0-3673 GCA_036019135.1 Pseudomonadota bacterium
TGCTATACAGGTCAGACACAAACATATAAAAAGCAGCCAGTTGGCTGCTTTTTTTAATGTGACTGCTGTTACTTACGCAACTCTTTACGCAAAATCTTACCGACAGGCGATTTTGGTAGTTCGGCCAAGAATTCCACATAGCGTGGCTGTTTGTAGCCCGTCAAATTATCACGGCAATAGGCCAACAACTCTTCTTCGGTCAAGCTTGCATCACTCTTGACCACGAATAGCTTCGGCACTTCACCGCTTTTTTCGTTAGGAATACCAATCGCGGCGGCTTCCAGCACTTTCGGGTGCATGGTCACAACTTCTTCGATTTCGGCAGGATAAACGTTAAAGCCCGACACCAAAATCATGTCTTTCTTACGATCAACAATTTTGACATAGCCTTTTTCATCCATCACGCCAATATCGCCTGAACGGAAGAAGCCATCACTGGTCATCACTTTGGCGGTTTCGTCAGGACGCTGCCAATAGCCTTTCATGACCTGAGGGCCACGAATCGCAATTTCGCCACGCTCACCAATCGGCAGGATCTGACCATCGTCATCCATGATGGCAATGTCTGTCGATGGCAAGGGAATACCAATCGTGCCCGTGTATTTGGTGATATTTGGTGGATTGGCAGTCGCGACAGGTGAAGTTTCAGACAAACCATATCCTTCAACAATCGGCACACCAGTAATGTCCTGCCATGCTTGTGCGGTCGAGGGCAAAACAGCCATACCACCACCCATCGCCAATTTCATTTTGGAATGATCCAAGTTTTTGAAATCATCGTTATGCACCAGTGCATTGAACAAGGTATTCACAGCAGGGAAGAAGGATGGCTGATATTTACTCACCTCTTTGACCAACCCTGGAATATCACGTGGGTTTGGCACGAGGATATTCATGCTGCCTTTGTACATGCCATACATCGCACAGACCATGAACGCAAAGATATGATATAGCGGCAATGCACACAAAATCACTTGCGCATCTTGCTGCTCTTTGCCAAAAGCCACTTCAAATAATGCATCGGTTTGAATCAGGTTGGCGACCAAGTTACGGTGCGTTAGCTCCGCGCCTTTGGAAACGCCTGTTGTGCCACCTGTATATTGCAACACAGCCGTATCACTCAGCGTAATAACTGGGCGCTGGTAGGTTTTGCTCTTGCCTTTTGCCAGTGCAGACTTAAAGGGCGTGTGCTGCACACTCCATGCGGGCACTTGTTTGCGCACATTGCGCACAACAAAGTTTACGATTAGTCCTTTAACCAAACCCAACAAGTCACCAACGGTCGCCACAATCACATGTTTGACTGGGGTGTTTTTGGCAATTGGCTGATAAACAGCGGCAAAGTTTTCGAGAATAATCAGCACTTCAGACCCCGAATCTTTGAGCTGATGCTCCAGCTCACGCGAGGTATACAGTGGATTCACGTTGACCAGCACATAGCCAGCGCGCAAAATAGCAACTGCCGCAATTGGATATTGCAAGACGTTGGGCATCATCACCGCAACACGAGCACCAGCCTTGAGCCCCAGTGATTGTAGATAGGCGGCAAACTGACGGCTTAGCTCGTCAATTTGTTGAAAAGTCATCCGTTTGTCCATACAGACAAACGCGTCCCGTGCGCCATATTTTTGAAAGTTACGCTCGAAGAGGTCAACCATCGAGGTTTGTTCTGCGGGTAATACAACTTCCGGAGGAATGCCGGCCGATTTATAGGTTTCCAACCACACTTTTTCCATCAAGATCTCTCCAGATCATCCTCAATTGATAGGCTCATACAGTATAAGTGTTTTATCCCAGTGTCCACACATACTGTTGACTGTAAAACTCAGCACGCATTTTTCTTAGCCATTGACAAAATATCGATGCCGACCAGCGCGGTTAGCCTGATATAAGGCATCATCCGCACGAATCAATACCTGCAAACTGTCCGACTCATCTGGTTGACTGGTCGCAATCCCGATGCTGACGGTCAGATGGCTGGCCACTTGCGACCATCGATGCTCGATTGCCAAATGATCTACCGCTTCAATCAACCGACTAGCAACCCGAATCGCACCTTGCGTGTGGGTATTGGGCAAAATCAAAATGAATGACTCGCCATTATAGCGTGTTGCTTGATCAGCAGGCCGTAACAGTGCTTGCTGAAGGACTTGAGCAATTTGGCGTAATACGGTATCACCTGCATCTTGACCGTAGTTATCGTTGTAGAGCTTAAAATAATCAATATCAATATATAGCAGCGAAACATCTTGTTGATCACGCCGTGTACGCTCCCACTCCCGCCGAAAAATCTCATCAAAGGCACGGCGATTCGGCAGACCAGACAACACATCCTCTCGAGCAGATGACTCTATGTGTTGGCGTTGTAGTACTAATTGTCTATTTTGCTCCACCAACAACAAACTTTGTAAAAATGCCAAGCGATGATTCGCCTCCATCATCGCCATGACAAAAATCATCACACAACTATGCAACAATAAAAAATGTCCCAGCTTCAACCAGTGAACTGATAATCCAATGCTCAGCGCAACCCCTAAACTCACGCCACTCGCCACCAACAGGATCAGGCCAAACCACCACACTCGGATACGCGAGGCAAAGGCCATGATTAACAGCGTCACGCTGATATTTAACATGGCATGGTCAGCAAAATCTGCTGTCTGAGCAAAAAAATAGCAGAGCAACAACAACGTCAGCAACACTGTACCGCAGATGGAGACAAACCACTCAAACCGCGCCGCAAAGGCGAGTCGCAAAGGCGCAAATACGCCAATCATCATGACTACAAATGCAGGCAGCCACAGTGTCCTCAACAAGATACCCTCCTTAAAGAACATATCTTGTGGATAAAACTGAATGCTCATGCCCAGTAACATCACATAAACAATCAACAGCAATGGCCAACCCAATCGAACAATCTCGCGATACTCCATCGCACGACGCTGAACATAGGCGGATTCAAGTGCTGAATGTGCAAAATGCAAAGTCAGACGCTGCTGCTCCAGCATATCTTGCGCATAGGTCAATAATTGTGGTGATAGCGGCTGGTTGGCAACATCGCTAGATGCCGTCGGGGGATTGGAAACGGAACGATGAGGAGACATAATCGCTGCTGCTTTAGTGCTCAAAATGGATTGCTCCTGCAACAGGTGCTGCTCTTGTTGTACTGGTCATCCTGATCCAGTCGTGGTGTTCTGATAACAATTTTTCATATTACGCCCAAAAACACAAGCGCTGGATCCAACCGCCTACCCTCTAACAACCTCCACACCAGCTATTTTTTGACCACTGTGTCGCATTTTACCTCTGAATTACCCATATTTGCGCCACACCATAACAGCATGATATGGCGCATTAGCCGCTTAAAGTGACATCTGCATCGCACTGGCCTTTTGGTAACCGCGCGGTAATAGATGACCACGTGCGCCACGTTTACCTGAATAATGTGCCAGATCGCTCGGCTTTAAGGTCAATCCACGTGAACCTGCCAACAGCTGTAGGCTGGCATTGGGCGATACACTACATAACGCCACCACACGCTCACCTGCTTCTAACTGGATCAACTTATTACCCTTACCTTTGCTCATGATTGGCAAGTCAGCCAAGGGATACACCAATAAGCGACCTGTAGATGACAACACAGCCACCCGATCAGCCTCAGGTGCAACCACAT